>JAODMX010000409.1 GCA_025464735.1 Frondihabitans sp.
CGATCAGGATCCAGCGTGGTCACGTCCACGTCGAGGTACGACCCCAGCGCGCCCTCGGCGTAGCCCTCGGGTGCAAGCTCCTCGAGCTGGTCGTACAGCTCGGTCGCCTCCCGCTCGGTGCTGCCGAGGACAACGGATAGCCCCGGCACGACCTTCAGGGAATCGGGGTGGCGACCGGCTCGGGCCGCGGCATCACGGAGCGCGAGGCGATTCTGAACGGCGGCGTCGAGGGTGAGCTCCACGCTGAAGACGCCCTCGGCGAAGCGGGCCGCGAGATCGCGTCCCTGGTCGGAGCCTCCGGCCTGGAAGACGACGGGGTGCCCTTGGGCGGACTTCGGCAGGTCGAGCCGCGCGTGGACCTCGAGATAGTCACCTGCGTGGTCGACTGTCGTGCCGGATCCGGCGCTCTTCCAGAGTCGGGTGACGACATCGATGAACTCGGCCGCCCTCGCGTATCGGGTGGGCCGATCGGGATTGCCGTCGAGGCCGAAGTTGCCCGAGACAGCGGGGTTGTAGGTCGTTACCGCGTTCCACGCGAGGCGGCCGCCGGTGACCAGGTCAAGCGACAGAAGCCGTTCGGCCAACTCGACCGGATCGTTGTACGTCGTCGACGCGGTGCCCACGAGACCGAGGTGTTCGGTGGCCTGGGCCATCGACTGCAGAACGGTGAACGGTTCAAGCAAGCCCAGGGCACGGACATTGGGATTGCCGGCGCTCGGGTTGTCAGCGAAGAACACGGCGTCGAGGCGCCCGCGTTCGGCGATGCGGCCGAGGTTCTGCCAGAACTCGGGTCCGATGAGATCGGTGGGGACGACGTCCTGGACGCGCCAGGCGGCGGGGCGTTGGCCGAAACCCTGGAGGTTGACGCCGAGGACGAGCTGGTTGCCGTGGCTCATGCGCGAGCTCCTTGAGCGGTCGAGGTGTCTTTTCGTGCAGGCACGGACGGTGCCACGGGGAAGGCCCGGGGGAGACCCGAGACATCGGCCGTGCGAGGCGGCAGACCGAGCGCGTTGCGAAGCGTCAGCGGCGCAGCCCCGGGGTCGGGCGTCGTTCCCACGGCGTTCCGCAGCGCGGCGGCGACGGCAGGCCACCCGCCGCCGCGCACCCGGATCACGACGCCGTCGTGGAGAGCCGCGCGCGTCACGGTGGCGACATCGGTCAGCAGGTACTCGGGCCGGGCCGGCGCGGTCGAACGGTGCCCCACGATCACGGCGTCGGCCTCCTCCGGGGCGTCGGTTCCCCACCAGAGCACGGGCGGAAGCCCCTGGACGCTCGACGGTGTGCCGAGACCGCCGCCGACCTTCCAGCGGCCGTCGTGAGCGGCCCGGCGAAGCAGCTCCGAGCGGGCGAACAGACCGCTGGCCTGATCGCCGACGAGTGCCACGCGGGCGAACGTGCCCCAGAGTGTCGTGACGAGATCGGCGTACTCCACCACGTCGTCGCGACTGGTGTCGCCCGCCCACGTGGTCGCGCTCGCGTACTGCGTCCGAGACTGCGCAGGGTCGAGAAGAAGGCCGGCACGCCCCCCGGTGAGGCTGTCGACGGAGAGGACGCGGCGCGCGAGGTTATAGGGGTGGTCCCGGTCGGGGTCGGCGGCGATGACGACGCCGAGCGACGTCTCGAGCCGCGCCAGTTCGCCCGCCGAGACGGACGGCTCGACGAGCCGACCGGTGGAATCCCCGCGGTGGCCGAGCACCACGAACGTGACACCGTTCGCAACCGCCGTGCGAAGTGCCGTCCTCGCGGCTATTCCTCCGGTCGCGGAGGGCGACGCGATGACCTCGAGGACGGCCTCGTCGTCGAGCAGCAGGCCGATCGGGCGGCTCACGACGCGACCTCCGCGTCGGTGAGCAGCGCGTGGAGATCGCCGGGGGAGTCGACGACGAACCGGCGCAGGATGCGCGATCCCTGGCCGCGCTGGATCCTGAGGACCTCCGGGTGGTCGGTTGGCCCCGCGTTCGTCAGCTCGGTGTAGAGGGCGGGGGCCGCTTCGCCCGTCGTCGGCACGTTGAGCGGACCGGCCACCCGGTAGGTGGAGCCCTCATGGCCGACGGGGTGCACCAGGTCGGCATCAGCGAAGATGCCGGCCTGCTGGTCGCCCACGAGGGCCGCTTCGGGGAAGCTGGTCCACAGCTTCGCAACGACGTCGACGTAGTCGGAGAGACGCGTTGCGGCGTCGGCAAAACCGATGTGCTCCTGAAGGGCCCGTGCCCTCGTCGTTACCTCGTCGGTGCCGTCTTCGCGGAGCAGGACTCCGGCGCGACCGCCGGTCTCGCGGTGCAGCGACAGCACCCGGCGTGCGAGATTGTACGGGGCGTTGAGACCGGTTCCCGCAACGAAGGCGAGACGCACCTCCGGTACCTCGGCGGCCAGGAAACCGACAGTCACCGAGGCGTCGAGGCCACGGCCGGTGTCATCGACGATGACCGCTTCGGATCCTGCCGACCGTGCCTCGCGGGTGAGGGCGACGAGGCGTGCGAGATCGTCCGGGGCTTCGCTACGGGCGGCGATCTGCACCACGAACGGGGCGCTCATCGGTTCACCGCCAGCGCGGTCTCGCCGACCGTCTCGTCGACCGTCTCGCCGAGATGCGAGCGCAGGGTCTCGCCCTCGTACTCGCGTCGGAACAGCCCGCGATCCTGAAGGATCGGGACGACGTGGTCGGCGAAATCGTCGAGGCCCGAGGGCAGCACGTCGGGCATCAGGTTGAACCCGTCGGCCGCACCGCTGCGGAACCAGTGCTCGATGTCGTCAGCGACGCGCTCGGGGGTTCCGACGACGATCCGGTGGCCGGCGCCGCCGCCGAGATGGCGGAGAAGTTGCCGGAGAGTGGGCTTCTCGCGCTCGATGAGGCCGAGGACCGCGGCGTAGAACGTCTGCGACCCGCCAGCCTGCTCGGGTGCGACGAGACGGTCGGTCGGAACGGGTGCATCGAGGTCGAGGTCCTCGAGCGGGAAGCCGAGCTGGCCCGAGAGCCGGGCGAGGGCGTAGGGCTCGGGTACCAGCTCGCTGAGGAGTTCGCGGCGTTCGGCCGCTTCCCGCTCGGTGCTGCCGATCACGGTCGAGAGGCCGGGCAGGATCGTGACGTCGCTGCGGTTCCGCCCGAACCCCACCCCGCCGTCGCGCACGCGTCCGGCGAACGCGAGTGCGTCGTCGAGGGTTTGCGCGGCCGAGAACACGACCTCGGCGACGCGAGCGGCGAGGCGCACCCCGTCGGCCGAACCGCCCGCCTGGACGATGACCGGGCGGCCCTGGGGCGAGCGGGGCAGGCCGAGGGAGCGTCCGTCGACGTCGTCGCCGTCCCACAGGCGCTGTGCGATGTCGACGACGAGCGCGGCGCGGTCGTAGCGGCCGGCGTGGTCGGGCTCGCCCTCGAAACCGAAGTTGCGGGCAGCGCCCGAACCGGCGGTGGTGACGACGTTCCAGCCGACCCGGCCTCCACTCAGCAGGTCGAGGCTCAGCACCCGGCGCGCGATCTCGGCGGGATCGTTGTACGTCGACGAGAAGGTACCGATCAGCCCGAGGCGCTCGGTGCGGGTCGCGATGGCCGTCAGAACGGTCGACGGTTCGAGACTGTTGGCACTGCGGTAGCGCAGATCTTCGGCGATGACCGGGCCATCGGCGAGAAAGACGCCGTCGAACTTCGCCTCCTCGGCCTTGCGGGCGATGCGGAGGTAGTGCTCCAGCGAATAGCTCGACGTGGCATCGTGGTCCGGGTGGCGCCAGGACCCACCGAACACGCCCGCGTTGAGCGCGTTGACATTGAGGTGGAGCCGGCGACGGCGATCAGGCGACGGGGTCATGAGGAGCAAAGCTAGTTCGCCCACAGGCGTCGCCTCAGCACGATGACGCCCCGTATCCGATCGTTACTCCGCCTTACGCGGCCAGCGTCACGAGGAGACCTTCCGGTCACAAATCGTCACCCGCCATGAGGTCGGAGCAGAACGGCGCGAGCATCGAACGGTGACCTCCTCCGCCGTTTTCGCCGCTTCCCTGTCCGCCCTCGATCGTCGACGGTCTGTGACAGTCGAGCGGCTCGCCGCGCGGTTCCGCGAGCCGCTGGAGCGCATCGCTTCCGGGGCGGCCGATCGTGATCGCGACAGGCGCCACCCCTTCGACGAA
This sequence comes from Frondihabitans sp., assembly GCA_025464735.1. The sequence continues at coordinate 4,123 of JAODMX010000409.1, forward strand.
GTCCGTGCCCTTGCGGAGTCGGGGTTCACAACTCTCAGAGTGCCGGAGGAGTTCGGCGGGATCGACGTCACTCTGCCCGACTTCTTCGACCTCCTGACTGACCTCGGCGCGGCCGACGCCAATGTGCCGAACATCCTGCGCGGTCATTTCTCGTTCATCGAGATCCTCCGACAGACCCCGGACTCGCCCGAACGGCGGCACTGGTTCCGCGAGATCGCTCGTGGACAGGTGTTCGGCAACGGACAGACCGAACCGGCGCCCGGCCCGAACGCGGTGCCGCGGGCGACCGTGACGCGAACGGCGGAGGGCTGGGTGGTGCGCGGCACCAAGATCTACGCGAGCGGCGCCCTGTACGCCGACGGGATCCGCACCAGCGTCATCGGCCCGGACGGCGAGCTGTACTGGGCGATCGTGCCCGCCGGCTCGCCTCTGGTCGAACGCTACGACGACTGGGACGGCTTCGGGCAACGACTCTCGGCCAGCGGGACCACCGTCTACCGCGACGCCCCCGTCGACGACATCGGTGTCTTCCGTCTCGGCCATGGCACAAGGCAGCACCAGACCTCGACGCAGATCGTCCACCTGGCCACGCTGGCCGGGATCGCGCGCCGGATCCGAGACGACGCCCTCGAGGTGTTGACCTCCCGGACGCGCACCAGCTTCCACGGCCTCGATCCCGAGCCGCGCCACGATCCGCTTCTTCTCGGCGTGCTCGGCGACCTGGCGCGCCGAGCGACCACCGCCGATCTCCTCGCACACGCCACTGCGGAACGGCTCGAAGCGACGAACCGGCACCACGGCCTCCCAGATGAGGCCGAAGCGTATGCCAAGTGCTATCTGTTCACCTCGCTGGCGCAGACGCAGATCATCGACGATGTGCTTCACGCGGCGACGCGCCTGTTCGACCTCGGCGGCTCGTCGACGGTGAGTGAGGCGAAGAACCTGGACCGGCACTGGCGCAACGCCCGTACCATCGCTTCGCACAACCCCGTCGTCTACAAGGACCAGGTGGTGGGCGACTTCCTCGCCAACGGAGTCCTGCCGGGTGGCTTCTGGGACGACCGGAAGCCCTAGCGCTACCCCTTCGGGGCCAGGGCGCCGAGTTGCCCGGCGCGAACGGTGGCCGTCTGCGCCTGCACCAGCAGGAAGTGCGCCGAGCGCAGGTAGAACTGCGCGGTGTCGTCGATGCGGAGACCACGTCCGGAGCGCGCGATGAGGAGGGCCCGAGAGATCGTGCTCAGGGCTTCACCCGCGTCGACCCGGGTCTGCAACCGCTCGCTGAGGCCCGAATCTGGGCCTCCGGCACTCGCGGCATCCGCGAGGCGGTAGGCGGTCGATCGCAGCTCGTGGAAGCGGCTGCTCCATGCAGCGCCGAGATCGCGCACGCGATCAACGGGATCGGCTCGCAGCTCGGAGAGGATCGCGGAAGCAAGTCCGAACAGTGCCGGTTTGGCGTCGATCGCGGTCTCGTCGTCGCGTTTCGTCCAGTCGTCGAGCGGCGTGAGGCCGATGACGAGGGCATCGTCGACTTCGACCCCGTCGAGAACGACGCGGCGGGTGTGGCTGCCGCCGCCGGCCGCCAGATCGAGCGGCTCGGCCCTCACCCCCTCGCCGAGCGGCAGAAGCGCGAGCACGACCTGAGCGCTCGCAGCGTCGACACCGGCGGTGAGCAGGACGGAGTTCAGGCCCCAGCCGCTTGCCCACGAGACGGTTCCGGAGAATCGCCATCCGCCCACGGTGCGCTCGGCCGCGATGAATCGCTCGGGATAGTGGCGCACGTCACTGAGAGCGGCTCCGGCGAGAACTGTGCCGCGCAGGATCCCGTCGACCAGTTCGTGCTGTGGCGAAGCGCCGTCGAGGGCTGATTCGATCCTGGGTGCCTGGCCCGCGTGCTGAGCCCACACGAGCCAGGTGTTCAAGCATCCGGCGGCGACGATCTCGTGGAGTCGCCTGTCTTCGTCGATCCCGAGCCCAGCACCACCGAAGGAAGCGGACGCCAGGTGGTTGAGCGCGCCGAGCTCCGCGAAGCGGTCGATGGTCTCGGCGGTCACGCCGTTCCTGTCGGTCGTCAGCAGCGCGGGACGCAACACTGTGCGCGCGAGCTCCGCCATCGCGGTCGGGAGCGACCCGGGGGGCGTTCTTCTGTCGCTCTCGACGAGAGTGTTCGTCACGGGGTCCGCCGCCTTTCGATGGTCACCTGCCGACGTCGAGGCGACACCGGTCCGCGGTGCTGACCATGGTGCCCGTGACCGTCCCGTTCGCCCGTGGAAGCGCGTCCGGATTACTCCCCGTGACGATCGAGACGCCCGATGACGGACATCTGTCGCCTGTTACGAGGTGGCGTTGCGCTCGCTCCGACGAGCCGTGAAGCTCAGGTCGTGTCTGGCCCAGTACCCCTTCCGGCCCGCGATACCCGCCCCCATTCGACCTCGAGAGGCTCCCTTCCATGACCACGATCTCCCGACGGCAACTCCTCGGCTTCTCCCTGGGAGGAGCTGCAACGCTCGTCCTCGCCGGCTGCGCCGTGCAGCCCTCGTCCACGGCGGGCGCCTCGAGCAGCAAGCCGACGTTCGGTGGCACCCTGAACGTGTACGAGGCCGTGCAGTTCTCCTCGTGGCAGATCACGAACACGCTCTGGTCCAACAGCAACGTGACGCCCCAGCTCGTCGACCGCCTCACCTGGCAGGATCCGAAATCGGGCAAGATCTTCCCCTGGCTCGCCACGAAGTGGACCATCAGCGCGGACCACCTGCACTACACGTTCACCCTCCGCGACGGCGTCACGTTCAGCGACGGCACGAAGGTCGACGCGGCCGCCGTCAAGGCGAACTACGACCAGCACGGTCTTGGCGACAAGTCGCGCGGAATCGTGCCCGACTCGTTCTTCAGCAACTACGTCGGGGCCGAGGTCGTTGACCCTCTGACCGTGCGCATCAGCCTCTCCAAGCCCAACGCGGGTTTTCTGCAGGTCACCTCGATCTACCGCACCGGAATCCTGGCCGCGTCGACCCTGGCCAAGAATTGGAACGACCAGGGGCAGATCACGAACCTGATCGGCTCCGGCCCGTTCGTCTACGCCTCGGGGGACGGCGTGACGACCGTGACTCTCAAGCGCCGCGAGGACTACAACTGGGCACCGCCCAGCTTCGCCCACAGCGGCAAGGCGTATCTCGACAAGGTCGTCTACCGGGCCGTGACCGAGGAGAGCGTTCGCGTCGGCGCTCTCAGCAGCGCGCAGGCCCACATCGCGCGGGGGATCCTGCCCAACGACGAGGCGACCGTCACCTCCGCGGGCGGCAAGATCCTGTCGTTCGGTGTGCAGGGCGAGTCGAACCACCTCGAGATCTCGCTGGCTGCGCCGATCGTCGCCGACAAGAACGTTCGGCTCGCGCTCCAGGCGGCGACGAACCGCAAGGAGATCCGCGCCACCGCGCTCTCGCCCTCGTACAAGGAGGCCGACGGGCTGCTCGTGCATGGCACGCCGGACTTCGTCGACGGATCGTCCTATCTCGACTACGACCTGGCCAAAGCCAAGAAGCTGCTGACGGCAGCCGGCTGGGTGACCGGGAGCGACGGCATCCGCGCCAAGGACGGCGAGAAGCTCGCGTTCACCTTCTTCGTGGCGCCGTTCTACCCTGTGTCGCAGACCGTCCTCGAACTGCTTCAGTCGCAGTGGGCCAAAGCGGGCGTGCAGATCACGATCAAGTCGCCGTCGCTCACCGAGTACGAGAGCGAGGTCGGTAAGAGCACCGCGTTCCAGCAGGCGCAGTGGTCGCGTGCCGAGCCGGACGTTCTCCGCACCTCGTTCGACAGCACCCAGGGCGACTCCACGTACACGACGATCCCGGAGCTCGACACTCTCGTCCGGGCACAGGCGCAGCAGTTCGACCCGGCCAAGCGTCAGGAGGCAATCCAGGCGATCAGCGACTACGTCCTGAGCAACGCCCTCGTGATCCCGCTCTACGACGAGACGCAGGTCTTCGGTGTGCGTTCCAACGTGCACGGGTTCCAGACCGAGGCCGTCGCCCGCGGCGTGCTCTACAACACCTGGCTGTCGTAGGCACACGATGCTGCGCTATCTCGTCCGTCGGCTCGCCCAGGCCGTCCTCGTTCTGTGGGCCGCTTATTCGCTGTCGTTCGTGCTGCTCACGGCGCTGCCCGGCAATGCGATCCTCAACAAGATCAAAGCCCCCGACAGCGGGTTGACGCCCGCTGACGGGACGATCCTGCTCGCCTATTACGGGCTCGACAAGCCGGTGTGGGTGCAATACCTGACGAATCTCGGCAACCTGCTCCGGGGCGACCTCGGCTATTCGCTGTCGAACGGGTCCCCGGTGTCGAAACTGATCGGCGTGGCACTGCCCAGCTCTCTCGCGTTGACCGGCGTCGGATTCGTGATCGCCCTCGTGCTCGCCGGC
>JAODMX010000415.1 GCA_025464735.1 Frondihabitans sp.
GGCTCGGACCTGGCCCGGCCGGAGCGGTCGCATGGAGCGTCTCACGCGACGAGTTCACCCCTGCCGTGGTCGACCGGGTTGAGGAGCCCGTCTCGACGGAGACGAGGATAAGCACGGCGATGCAGAGGAGGACGAGCGTCACGACGCCGTGCGGCCACCTCCGAAGCTTCATGCTCCGTGTGTAGCACAGGCGGCTCAACGCACGAGACCGCTGCCCCGGACTGCGGCCGTGCCGTCAGCTCACTCGCAGCGGATCACCAGGCCAATGAGACCTCGGCGTGAAGATCGAGCAGCGGTGCGGTGCGCTCGGCCGGGCCGCGCCCGAAACCGCACTCGGTCGCGACGCCGAAGTGCGGGAGCGCGGTCGACGCTGCGGCGATGCGCCGGCGTGCCCCCTCGGCCCCGTCTTGGTGGTGGATCAGGCCGAGGTAGACGTCGGTCGCCGCCGGAATGCGATCGCTGATCGCGGCCAGAGGCGCGAAGAATCCCGCGTCGTCGCGTTCGATGGGCACGGGCAGGTGAATGAAATCGACGTGGCGCTGTGCTCCCTCCACGATGCCGACGACGACGTCGGCGAGGTGACTCGCATCGGTGGGCTGGACGAAGTGGCTCTCTTCGACGTCGCCGTAGCAGAGGTGGTAGCCCAGCTGGACACCGGCGGGCACCCGGGCAGCCTGCGTCAGAGCCCGCTCGATGACGCCGTCGAGCACATCGCCGTCGAACCACGCGGTCAGTCCGCGGCCGCGGATGGTGGCCTCTTCGAGAAGGGCGAATTCGACCGCGGTGTCCCATTGGATGGCGAGATCGGCGTGCGGGATCGCCTCGAGGATTCTGTCGAGCTCGCTGTAGAGCGCGCGGCTGTAGGCGGGTTCGACTGCCGCGCGGTCGTCCTCACGAACGAACGACCCTACGACGGCCGCGGGCGTCGGCAGCGAGACCTGGAAGCGCACGCCCCGTTCGATCACGCCCTCCTCCCGGAGCGCGACGAAGGTCGAGTACGACTCGATGGCGGCGGTGGCGTAGCCCAGGTCGGGGAAAGCGAGGGAGGCAGCAGGAACGGTGCCGTCGAGCGCGAAGGAGCGAGCGTCGAACAGGTCGCGGATTCGCGGCCCTGGTTCACCGACACGGGCGAGCCCAGGGGTCTCGTCGAAACGGAACGATTGGAATTGGATCCAGTAGAAGCGCTCACCGACTTCGCCATCGGGGATCCGGGCCAGATGGCCTCCGAGGTGCCCCGTCGCAGCGCGGAACACCGCTTCGGCGTCGGGCAGATTCACGCTGCCGACGAGGTGGGCGCCCTGAACGACGGGCTCGGTCGCGCTGACGTGAGTGGTGGTGCTGATCATGGTCGCCAAGCATGCCAGGACCCTCTGACAACGGCCAGGCGGTGGAGACACCTGGCGTAGTATGGGGCCACAACACACGGGAGTCCGGTGAGCCGGGCTGAGAGGAAGCGATCCACGCTTCGACCGTCGAACCTGATCTGGATCATGCCAGCGCAGGGAGGAGAATCACATGTCTGTTTCTGCTGTCCGTCAAAGTGAGAAGCGATCGGCGAAGCCCGTTCGGCGGTGGCGCGTCGTCGACATCGTCGTAGCGAGCGTCCTCGGTGTCGCCTCCGGAGTCATCTTCTGGGCCTGGGGTCTCGCGTGGACCCCGCTCTCCGGGCTCCTGTCGTTCTCCCCGGGCCTCGAGGGGCTGCTCTCGGGAGGCTGGCTCTTCGCCGGTGTTCTCGGTGGGCTCGTCATCCGCAAGCCGGGGGCTGCCCTCTACACCGAGATCATCGCGGCTGTCGTCTCCATGCTCGTGGGGACCCAGTGGGGCTTCTCGACGCTGATCTGGGGAATCTTCGAAGGACTCGGAGCCGAGATCGTCCTGGCGCTCTTCCTCTACAAGTCGTGGCGTCTCGGCACGGCCCTGCTGGCCGGCGCCGGAGCGGGCCTCATGACGGGCCTTCTCGACACGAACTTCTCGAGCATTGCGAAGTTTGCCGCCGAGTACAAGGTCGTCTACATCGGGAGCTCCATCGCCTCCGGAGTGGTGATCGCAGGGCTTCTCTCCTGGCTGGCTGTCCGCGGCCTCGCCCGCACCGGTGCGCTGAGCCGCTTCGCGTCGGGTCGCTCGGCTGAGAACCGCGTCTGAGATGACCCGTGGAGCCCAGATCAGGGCCCGCTCGTGGTCGTGGCGACATGCAGGTCGTCTCCGGCCTGCCGTCTCGGATCTCGACCTCGACATCGCGCCTGGCGAACGCGTCCTCCTGCTCGGGGCCTCCGGCGCCGGCAAGTCGACGCTGCTCGCCGGGTTGGCCGGTGTGCTCGGTGGCGACGAGGAAGGCGATACGACCGGCGAGCTGCTTGTCGACTCGCTGCCTCCCGCGGCGCGGCGCGGGCGCGTGGGTCTTGTCCTTCAGGATCCCGATTCCCAGGTCGTCCTCGAGCGTGTCGGAGACGACGTGGCGTTCGGCCCCGAGAATCTCGGTGTGCCACGTGACGAGATCTGGCGGCGGGTCGCCTCCTCCCTCGAAGCGGTGGGGCTCGACCTGCCTCTCGACCGGTCGACCTCCGAGCTGAGTGGCGGTCAGAAGCAGCGTCTGGCACTCGCGGGAGCCCTTGCCATGCAACCCGGCCTGCTCCTCCTCGACGAGCCGACCGCGAACCTGGATCCTGCGGGTGTGATCGAGGTGCGCGATGCCGTCGCTCGGGTCGTGGCCCAGGAAGGGGCGACACTCGTGGTCGTTGAGCACCGTGTCTCCGTCTGGCTTCCGCTCGTCGACCGCGTGATCGTTCTGGCTGCCGGCGGGGGAGTTCTGGCCGACGGATCGCCCGAACAGGTCCTCTCGGCGCGGGCCGACGAGCTGCGCGAGGCGGGCGTCTGGGTTCCGGGAGGCTCGCCGTCGTTGCCGCTGCGTCTCGAGCGCGGCGATCGGCCGATCCTGCTCACTGCCGCGGCCCTCGACGTCGGCCGCCGCCGAGGGGTCGCTGTCGCGTCCGGCATCGACGCACAGGTCGCCGCTGGACGAGCGCTCGCCGTGACCGGCCCCAATGGCACCGGCAAATCGACCCTCGCCCTGACGCTGGCCGGGCTTCTCCCGCCGATCGGTGGTCGGCTGACGGCGGCAACCGAGCTGATGGGCGGAGCCTCGGAGAGCCCGATTCGTTGGCGATCGCGCGACCTTCTGACTCGGATCGGGACGGTTTTCCAGGATCCTGAACACCAATTCCTTGCATCGACCGTGCGCGCCGAACTGGCCGTTGGCCCGCACGCCCTCAAGCTCGGCGACACCGAGACGGAACGCCGCGTCGACCGGCTCCTCGACCGGCTTCGACTCGATCACCTGGCGGGCGCGAACCCGTTCACCTTGTCGGGCGGTGAGAAACGCCGGCTCTCCGTGGCGACCGTCCTGGCATCTCGACCTCGGATCCTGGTGCTCGACGAACCGACCTTCGGGCAGGATGCCCGCACCTGGCGCGAGCTGACCGCCCTGCTCGCCGAACTGCTCGACGAGGGCAGCGCGGTAGTGGCGGTCACTCACGATGCCGACTTCGTCGACTTGCTCGCCGACGACGTTCTGACTCTCAGCGGCTCCGCGGCGCCCCACTCGGCCGCTCGTGTGTCGACCTCGCGAGGGACGGCGGCGCTGACATGACCCTGCTCGCCCCCATCGTCGCCACCGGGTCCGTCGCGCGGATCAACCCCGTCGCGAAGCTGCTCGCCGCCGTCGTCCTGAGCGTCTCGCTCCTCCTCTCCATCGACTGGGTCTCGGCCTCGGTCGCCTTGGCTCTCGAATCCGTTCTGCTCGCCTGGGCCGGGCTGTCGTTCGGACAGTTCTGGCGACGCACCCTGCCGCTCTGGATCGCCGCGCCGCTTTCCATCATCGCGACGTCGCTCTACGGGCAGAGTTCCGGTGCCGTCCTTGTGCGGCTCGGTTTCGTCACCGTCACGGAGGGGTCGGTCGCTCTTGCGTTTGCCATCGGCCTCAGGATCCTTGCGGTCGGCATCCCCGGAATCGTCCTGTTCGCGACCAGCGACCCCACCGATCTGGCCGATGGGCTCGGGCAGGTGTTCCACCTCCCGGCTCGGTTCGTGCTCGGCGGCCTCGCCGGGATCCGTCTCGTCGGTCTCTTCATCGACGACTGGCGGCAGCTCGGCTTCGCCCGCCGAGCTCGGGGCGTCGCCGACGTCGGAGGAGTGGTCGGGGCCTTCCGGCGCTTCGGGGGTATGGCGTTCGCACTGCTGGTGCTCTCGGTCAGGCGGGGCAGCAAGCTGGCCACCGCCATGGAGGCCAAGGGCTTCGGCTCGGACGAGCCGCGGACTTGGGCGCGACCATCGACCTTCGGTGCGCGCGAGTGGCTGCTCGTCGGAATCGGCGTCGTGATCGCCGGCACGTCCATCACGGTTGCCTGCCTCGCCGGAACCTGGTCGTTCGTCCTTGCCTGACGCTGTCCCGATACCGGTCTTCGACGAGATCCTTTCGCGCGCGCGGCTGTCCGCGGCTCGTCCCGTGGTGCTTATCGACGGGCGCTCAGGCTCGGGCAAGACGACCCTTGGCACGCGTCTCGCGGAACACCTCGGCGCGGAGCTCGTCAGCCTCGACGACGTCTACCCGGGCTGGCACGGTTTGGCGGCGGCGTCCCGTACCGTCGGCGAGTCGATCGTTGTCGGGGAGTCTCCCGGGTACCGCCGGTGGGACTGGGAGAAGTCAGAACCCACGAACTGGCGTGCCCTGGACTCAAGCGCGCCCCTCGTTGTCGAGGGTGCCGGATCCTTGACCCCCGCTTCGGCCAGGCACGCCACGCTCCGCGTCTGGCTCGAGCTCGACACGGCCACGCGACGCGCGCGTGCCCTCGCGCGCGACGGGGGGACGTACGAGCCGTGGTGGGACGTCTGGGCTGCGCAGGAGGACGAACACATCGAGCGGAATGATCCGCGCTCGCTCGCCGATGTGGTGCAGGTCAGCTCTTCTGCCGAGCCGCGCGCTCAGCGCCGCGGCGACCGCCCGGGATTTCTCCGTCTGCGATGAGTTTCTCCTCGGTCGAAGCCAGCACGCGGCCCGCGCGGGCCATCTGGTAGATCACGTTGCCGATGCAGATTCCCAGCGCGAGGACGACGATCACCCAGGTGACATAGTCGGGCCACCTCACGAGCTCGACGAACTCCCAGGTCTCCTTGATCGCGATCAGGGACGCACCGGCGGCGACGGCGAACCACCCGTTGGCCTTGTTCAAGAAGGTCACCATCTGGCGGACCTGCTCAGGATCCATGGCGTGCACCATCGCTTCCCGCTGACGAGTCGTCCATCCTCGCCGCTTGATCAGGGCAACGGGAGGCAGGAACCACCACCAGGACGAGGGTTTGGGCTCGGGGTCGAGGGACGAAGCGACAGCGTTGATCTTCTCCTGATCGATCTCCTCTTCGCGAAGCTCGAGGGCGCCCTGGTAGACGGGCCCCGCTACCAGGAGCCAAGCCCCCAGCGCTCCGATGGCGATGATGACAACGTGCTCGATCACGAGATCGAGGCTACCTTCCGTGCGTTGTTCGCAGCGCCGCGCGCGTCGGGCGTGGGGCTTGCGTGTCGGGTGTCGGGCTTGCGTGTCGGGTGTCGGGCTTGCGTGTCGGGCTCAGGCCCACCCGAGCTGGTGCAGCTTCTCGTCGTCGAACCCGTAGTAGTGGCCGATCTCGTGCACGAGTGTGACGTGGATCTCGTCCTTCAGCTCGTCCAGGTCGGCGCAGGCGGCGAGGTGGGGTTCGCGGTAGAGGATGATGCGATCCGGCAGCTCACCGAAGCCGTAGTTGCCACGCTCGGTCAAGTTCACGCCGTCGTACAGGCCGAGCAGGTCGAGGGAGCCGTCTTCTGGCCGATCCTCGGTGACGAAGGCGACGTTCTCCAGCCCCTCGAACATCTCGTCGGGCAGGAGGTCGAGCTCGTCGACGACGAGCCGTTCGAACTCCGCTGCGTCGACACCGTGCATGCCCCCACCCTGCCATGCCGCCGTCCGCTCGCGCTGGCAGAGCTCCACCTGTGACGGGTTGGCGGGAAGGCGAGCGGCGCGTTGTGGGCTCCTTCTGGCGTGGCGGTTTGGGCGCGTGTACGCGTCCAACCCCGATAGGCACGACGAGCAATAGTGGCCCTGCCCGTGGAGGGCAGTTCTGTGATCTTTGTGCGGTTTGGGCGCGTGTACGCGTCTAAGCTCGACAGGCACGACGAGCAATAATGGCCCTGCCCGTGGAGGGCAGTTCTGTGATCGTTGTGCGGTTTGGGCGCGTGTACGCGTCCAAGCCCGATAGGCACGATGAGCAATAGTGGCCCTGCCCGTGGAGGGCAGGGCCATTTCAATTGCGAGGGTGAGTAACGGGGCTTGAACCCGCGGCCTCCTAGACCACAACCAGGCGCTCTACCAGCTGAGCTATACCCACCATGCGGCTCCGAACTGGGCGAGCAGAACGGAGCAACCAGAGAAGTCTATTACAACCTGGAGGCCCACTTGTCCACGACGGCTTTCGCGATCGCTTGGACGTCTTCGGTCGCCGGCCCTGGTTCGGGCACGAAGCCGGCCCTTCGGTAGTACTCGAGTTCGCGGATCGACTCGAGGATGTCGGCGAGCGCACGGTGGCCGCCGTTCTTGGCGGGGGCGTTGAAGTAGACCCGCGGGAACCATCGGCGCGCGAGCTCTTTGATCGATGACACGTCGACGCTCCGGTAGTGCAGGTGGCCGTCGACGCGGGGCATGTATTTGGCGAGGAAGGCGCGGTCGGTGCCGATCGTATTGCCGGCGATGGGAGCCTGCTGGCCTTCTGGCACGTACTCGATGATGTAGTTGAGCACTTCGAATTCGGCTTCGGCGAGACTGACACCGCCCGGGATCTCGGTGATGAGGCCGGAGTGCGTGTGCATCTGTGTGACGAACTCGCCCATGTTGTCGAGTGCGGTCTGGTCGGGCTTGATGACGATGTCGAGACCCGGATGGACAGGTTCGAGGTCGAAGTCGGTGATGACGACGGCCACTTCGACCAGTTCGTCGATCTCGAGGTCGAGTCCCGTCATTTCGCAGTCGATCCAGACCAGTCTCTCGCTTGATGCCATGGCGCAAAGTCTAGCGACGCTCGGGGGCGCGATCTGTGGCGTTGTCGTCGTCGGTGATAGCTCCACTATCGCTCTCCTCCTCCGCCTTGCATCTCACGCCCCCGAGTGCCGACAAGCTGTCAAGCTGGTAGACAGGGGGCATGACTGACGAGAACCCCACCGTGGCCGAAGGCGCCGAGTACGTCGTGTTCTTCGAGGGAGGGCCGAGCGACGGCCGAACCGATAGGCGTGTGAGTACCGACGGCTCGTACGACGCCGAGATCACCGACTTCGTTCTGATCGACGGCACCGAGACCGGAATCGTTTACAAGGCGACCAGGGCCCACATGATGGGCGACCAGCTGCAGGTGCACTACGCAGTCGACGTTGCCGACAGCGACCCGCTGGAAGATCCCGACGACCGCCGCGAGAGCACCAACTGACGCCAGGCACGAGCCCGGCTCGACGAGCGCAGGATCCGTGGGGAATCAACCGTAGAGATCCTGCGTTTTCTCCGTCATGAAGTTGGAGCTGTACACCTCGTCGTTCTGCGGCGCGTGCCATGCCGCGCGGGCGGTCGTCGACGAGGCGACCCGGCTTGTTCCGTCCCTCGAAGCTGTCGACCTGGACATCGCGTTCGCGACTCGGCGGGCCGAGGAGCGCGACATCCGTGCCACGCCGACCATCGTTCTGACGGACGAAGCCGGTGTCGTCCTGTTCCGCGCGGAGGGGGCGCCGAGTCTGCCGCAGCTCCTCACAGCTGTGGCGGGTCATCTGCCCGTCTGACCCCGTGGCGGTGACTCCCGCGAGATTCTTAGAAAGTTCATTGAAAGCTGCCGTCGGCTCCATTGCGTGGCGACGCATTCTCGAGGCATGCCTTTCTCGAACGACGCCCTGGACCTCGACATCGTCGTACCTGCCTTAAATGAACAGGAGACCCTCGAGGCAAGCATTGGCGCGCTGCACGACTTCTTGACCCGGTCGGTGCGCGAGACCTGGCGAATCACGATCGCCGACAATGCCTCCACCGACAACACGCCGGCTCTTGCCGACGGTCTCGCCGACCGGTTGCCCGAGGTCGACGTCGTCCACCTGGCCGAGAAGGGCCGGGGTCGCGCCCTGAAGCAGGTCTGGTCCGCTTCGAGCGCGCGAGTGCTCGTCTACGTCGACGAAGACCTTTCGACCGACCTTTCGGCGCTCGGCCCGCTCGTCGCGCCGCTCCTTTCCGGCCACTCCGACGTCGCGATCGGCACCCGCCTTGACCGTTCCTCCCGGGTGACCCGGGGCGGCAAGCGCGAGTTCATCTCGCGGAGCTACAACTTCCTCCTTCGCAGCACCATGGGGGTGACGTTCAGCGATGCCCAATGCGGCTTCAAGGCGATCCGTCGCGATGTCGCCGCCATGCTCCTCCCGCTCGTCGAGGACACAGGTTGGTTCTTCGACACGGAGCTTTTGATCCTGGCCGAACGAAGCGGACTCCGGATCCATGAGGTTCCCGTCGATTGGATCGATGACCCGAAGTCGTCGGTCGACATCGTGGCAACAGCCAAAGCGGACCTCCTTGGTCTGGCCAGGGTCGCCACCGGGATCGCACGAGGCAGGATCCCGGTCGGCGCGGTCTATGACGAGATCGGCCGACACCCCTACGCGCGACCACGCAGCCCCAGCTTTTTCGGCCAGGTCGTTCGGTTCGGTGTGGTGGGTGTCTGCTCCACGGCCGCCTACGCCCTGATCTATCTGCTGCTCCAGTACGTGATACCCGCGCAGGGCGCGAACTTCCTGGCCCTTTTGCTCACGACAATCGGCAACACGGCGGCGAATCGTCGTTTCACCTTCGGGGTCACCGGATCGTCGGGGGCCGTCAAGCACCAGGCCCAGGGGCTCATCGTGTTCGGTGTCTCGTGGGTCATCACGGCTGGATCCCTGTTCGGGCTCCACCAAATCGCTCCCCACGCGGGCGCACACGAACAGCTGATCGTTCTTACGATCGCGAACCTCGTCGCCACGGTCGTTCGTTTCGTCCTGTTGCGCCTCTGGGTGTTCCGTCGCGAAGCCCGTTCGGCGGCGAGTGACTCCGGGTCAGCGGCGGGCCCCACCACCCTCGAGCGAGACTCGACCGATCACTCAGCAACCGAGATCCTGACGAAAGTGAGTGAGCGATGAGCGCCCCCACCCTTCCGGCTATCGCGCCAGGCACGACACTCGAGACCGCTTCTCGAGGCACGAGCTCGCGCTTCGGACGCTTCGGCCGTCGACTTTTCCTCGGCCCCGCCGACGCCGCTCGATGGGAGCGACCGTCGCTCTGGGCACTGCTCGTCGTCTCAGGATTTGTCTACCTCTGGAATCTCGCGATCTCGGGGTACGCGAACTCGTTCTACTCGGCGGCGGTCCAGGCCGGGTCGACCAACTGGGAGGCGTTCTTCTTCGGCTCCTCGGACGCCGCGAACTCGATCACCGTCGACAAACCTCCGGCGTCGCTCTGGTTCATGGAGCTCTCGGTGCGGGTGTTCGGGCTGTCGTCGTGGAGCATCCTCCTGCCGGAGGCGCTCATGGGCATCGCGACCGTCTTCCTCGTCTATGTGATCGTTCGTCGGCATTTCTCTGCCGTGATCGCCCTGACAGCGGGCACCGTCATGCTCCTGACCCCCGTTGCCGTGATGATGTTCCGGTTCAACAACCCTGACGCTCTGCTCCTGCTTCTCATGACGCTGGCTGTCTACCTGACTCAGCGCGGCATCGAGAGCGGCAGGATCCGGTGGGTCGCCTGGGCCGGCGTGGTCGTCGGGTTCGCGTTCCTGACGAAGCAATTGCAGGGGTTCGTCATCCTGCCCGCCCTCGCAGCTGTCTACTTCGCCTGCGCCCCGGTTGGCTGGGGTAAGCGTCTCCTTCATCTTGTCGCGGCGCTTGGCGGCGTGATCGTCGGCGCGGGCTGGTGGGTCGCGATCGTCACCCTCGTGCCTGCGTCGATGCGGCCGTACATCGGCGGGTCGCAGAACAACAGCTTTCTGCAGCTCACCTTCGGCTATAACGGGTTCGGGCGCATCACCGGCAACGAGACCGGGAGCGTCACCGGCGGGACCGGGACGGCGGGGGCAGGATCCTGGGGTGCCACCGGTATCACACGCCTGTTCAGCAGCGACATCGGCAGTCAGATCTCGTGGCTGATCCCGGCGACGATCATCGTCCTGGTCGCCGCGCTGGTAGTGATCGGGCGAGCGCCCCGTACAGACCTGCGACGCGCCACGCTGCTGCTTTTCGCCTCGTGGTTCGTGGTGACCGCGCTCGTCTTCAGCTTCGCGGGCGGAATCTTCCACCCTTACAACACAGTGGCCCTGGCCGCGCCGATCGCGGGAACTCTCGCCATCGGTGTCGGAACCCTCTGGGGGGCGCGCGACCGCTGGTGGCCGCGGGGCGTACTCGCCGTGTCTATTCTCGCGACGGCGGGCTGGGCCGCGGTGCTGCTCGAACGCTCGTCGAGCTGGTTGCCGTGGCTCAAGGTGGTCGTCGTGATCGCTGCCATCGTCGGAGCCGTCCTGGTGCTGCTGCCGCGTCGTGGCCGCGCGCTGACGGTGGGGACCGTGGCGATGCTGGCAATCGGTGGGCTGCTGGCGCCGGCCGCGTACTCGGCGGATGCAGCGACGACGGCGCACACGGGGTCGATCCCATCTGCCGGGCCGACCGCGTCGGGCGGCATGGGTGGGTTCGGCGGTGGTGGTGGCCGGGGTGGCGGCGGTGGTGCCGCTCCTGGGGGCCAGGGCGGAACCGTCGGGCGACCTGGCGGAACTGGGACTGGTGGCGGGACCGGACCTGGCACGGGCACGGGCCGACCGACGGGCGGATTCGGTGGTGGTGGTGGTGGTGGTGGTGGCGGTGGCGGATTCGCCGGTGGTGCAGGCGGCGGCCTGTTCGGCGGCAGCGGCACCGTGAGTGCCTCGTTGACGAAGCTTCTCCTGACGGACTCCTCCAAGTACACCTGGGTGGCGGCGGCAGTCGGCTCCGACAGTGCCGCGACGTATCAGCTCGCCACGCAGAAGTCGGTGATGCCGATCGGTGGCTTCAACGGCAGCGACCCGTCGCCGACTCTCGCTCAGTTCAAGGCCGATGTGAAGGCGGGGAAGATCCACTACTTCATCGGAGGCACGGTCGGTCGCTCGAACGGCGGCAGTGACACCTCGTCGAAGCTCGCGGCCTGGGTCGAGGCCAACTTTTCGTCGCAGACCGTCGGCGGCGTCACGCTCTACGACCTGAGTGGTGGCGCGCCCACGAAGTAGGCGGCCGACTTGGCAGCACCGCGGAGGCGCACGAACGAGTGACGGAGGAGTCCCCCCGGAGGGATTCGAACCCCCGGCCAAGTGGGTAGAAACCACACGCTCTTCCGCTGAGCTACGGGGGGAGGACAGCCATCACGTTACTACGAGCAGACTTCGGTACTCCGGGGAGCGCGTCAGGCAGCCCCGTGTCGCTGGCCGGTGCTCAGGACGCGTCGGACTCCGGGCTGGTGCGACGACGAACCTGATGGGCGCTGACGGGAGCGCTGAACGCCGGTTCACGATCGCTGTCGTCGTCGGA
>JAODMX010000539.1 GCA_025464735.1 Frondihabitans sp.
GGTGCTGAGTCCGTCGCCGAGGAGTCCGATCGCGACTCCGACGATGATCACGTCGGCCTTGCCCAACGTGGTCGCCAGGCCGAGAAGGAGTCCGAAGAGTGCGCCGGCGATGACCGCCTCGACTACCCCGAGCCAGAAGCCGCCCTGGAGCGACCCGATCACGCCGAAGACGGCGCCCATCAGCATCATTCCCTCGATGCCGACGTTGAATCCACCGGCGCGCTCGAGGAAGATCTCCCCGAGGCCGGCGATGATGAGCGGCGCGCAGAGGGTGAAGGCGCCCGAGATGACGACTGTCCAGAAGGCGAAGTTGCTCATCGGGCACCTCGAGTCTTCGACTGGCTGACGGCGAGCGCGAGACCGGCGGCGAGGAGCAGAACGCCCTGGGTCACCGTCCCGATCGACGCGGGGGTGTTGCCCGTGGCCAACTGGACGCCGTCGGCGCCTGTCGTCAGTGACGAGTACACGATCGCGGCCGCGAGGATGCCGAACGGATTGCCGCGCCCCAGGACCGCGACAGCGAGACCGGCGAAGCCGATGCCCCCGCTGACGCTCGGCACGAGTCGATCGTTCACCCCGGCGAGCTGCATCCAGCCGGCGAGCCCGGCCGCCGCGCCCGAGACGAGCATGGTCGAGAGCACGGCCCGCGTGGGGGTGAGGCCGAGACGGGCGGCGAGGACGGGCCGCTGCCCGTACACCTCGACCAGGAAGGCGCCGCGGCTGCGCATCCACCAGAAGGATCCGACGAGGATCACGAGGACGACGACCGCACCCCAGTGGAGCTGACCGGGAACGGGGAGCAGGGGAATCTGGGACGTCGTCGGCAGCTCAGCGCTCTGCGGCGCCGCCACCTGCGTTCGATCGCGGAGGACGGTGCGCAGCAGGAAGGTCAGGAGGTTGCTGGCGACGTAGTTGGTCAGGAGGGTGAAGAGGATCTCGTTGGCTCCCCAGCGAACCTTGGCGAGGGCGGGCAGAAGGGCCCAGACCATGCCGCCGACGCAGCCCGCGAGGGCTCCGGCGACGAGGCCGAGCCACAGGGGTGCCTGCGGGCCGAGCCAGAAGGCCACGACGGTGGCGCAGATCGCGCCCACGACCATCTGGCCCTCGGCGCCCACCGTGACGACGTTTGCCCGGAGTGCGGCCGCGACTCCGATGGCGACGAGGGCGAGCGGCGTCGCGTACGACAGCGTCTGCACCAGGTTGAAGCCGTTTCCGAATGCGCCCTGGAACCATCCCGACAGGGCAAGACCGATGTTGCCGCCGGTGCCGGCGACAAGAATCAGAACGACGACGAAGCCCAGGACGATGTAACCGAGGCCGGCGAAGGGGCTCAGCCGCGCGAGGGAATCTTTCAGAGAGGTCACTGGCGATCTTCCTGTCCGGGTACGGAGTCCGTTCGCGCGTCGACGAGACCGGCCATCGCCCGCCCCACTCGCTGCAGATCGAAGTCGTCCGCCGCGAACTCGTCGACGATCTCGCCTCGGGAGAGCACGAGGATGTGGTCGGCCAGCTCTCGCACTTCGTCGATGTCGGCCGAGACGAGCAGGACGGCCGTTCCCTGGTTCGCAGCTCGGCGTACCTCCGATCGGATCGCGGCCGCCGCGTGCAAGTCGAGCCCCTGGGTCGGGCCGTGGAGGACGCAGACCGTGGGATTGCCGTCTAGTTCTCGTCCGACCAGGAGTTTCTGCTGATTGCCTCCGGACAGGGATCCGGCAGTGATGGCCGGATTGCGAGGGCGCACATCGTGGCGCTCCATGATGCCCCTCGTGAAGTCGGTGATGGCTCCCCACTGGAGAACGCCCCGTCGGCTGAACGCGCGATTCGAGAGGGAACGCAGCACGGCCGACCGCGACAGGGGCAGCTCGGTGAGGAGGAAGTCCGTCCGGACCTCGGGAACGTAGGAGACGCCGATTGAGGCGGCCACGTCGGGCCGGCCGCCGATGTCTGTTCTGTCGACGGCGACCCGCCCCGAGATCGGCGACACGATTCCGACGCAGGTCTCCGCCAGCACACCCTGCCCGTTGCCGGCGACGCCGAGCACGCCGACTATTTCGCCCGCGCGGACGGTGAGGGAGACGTCTTTCAGCGCCACGGATCCTGCGCCCTGAGCGGTGACGTGTTGGAGGACGAGGCGGTCCTCGCCGACGGTGGAGGCGTTACGAGTCTCGGTTTCGGGGATCTCGCCGACCATGGCCGTGACCAGCTGCTGGTCGGTGACGTCGTCGACCCGGGCATCGAGCGAGACGCGACCGTGCGACAGGACGGTGACGTGTTCGGCGATCTGCCGCACCTCATCGAGACGGTGCGTGATCAACAGCACGGTGACGCCGGTTGCCGCCAGCGCCCTGACCTTCTCGAAGAGCATGCCCGACTCGTACGGCCCCAGGGCCGATGTGGGCTCGTCGAGCAGCAGCACCCTGGCGCCCTGCGCGAGAGCGATGGCCAGCTCTCCGAGCTGCCGTTCTGCGAGGCCGAGTGCGCGCACGGGGACCGAGAGATTCAGAACGAGACCGGCCTCGTTGGCGACAGCCTGCAGTGCGGCCTCCGAGGATTTGCGGTGGGCGAGGGGACTTGGCCGCGTGAGGATGAAATTCTCGACCAGGGTCATCTCGCCGATGAGGCTGAGTTGCTGGGGCACCAGCCCGATGCCGAGACGCAGTGCGGCGGTCCGATTGGGGATCGTCACGGGACGACCGTCGATAGCCACGGACCCGATGGTCGGCTGTTCGAGACCGGCGAACACCTTGAGGGCGGTCGACTTGCCTGCGCCGTTCTCGCCGACGAGGGCGTGAACGGTCCCGCGGGCGAGGTGAAGCTGGATATCCGTGAGCGCCTGGGCGTCTCCGAAGTTCTTGGAGACGCCCAGGAGGGAGAGTTCGATGCCTCGTGGTGCTGTCATGGTCTCTCCGTGCTCACGGTGGTGCGGGTGACGCCGTGCTGGGCGGCGATCTACGGCAGGGTCGCGGGGATCTTGACCTTGCCGGAGACGATGTCCTTACCCAGCTGGGTGATCTCGCCGCTCAGCGCGGAGGTGACGCCGGGAGCCGTTGAGACCGGATTGAGGTCTTGGAAGACGAGTCCCTTGTTCGCGATCGTCGAGATGTACGACTTGTTCGCGAACTTCCCCGATTTCACATTGGCGACGATCTTCTCGAGCGACGGCCCGAAGTCGAGCGCGACCAGCCCGATGTTGACCGCCGACGCGTCGCTGGACGAGGTGCTGGATGCCCCGAGGGTTGCCACCCCGGCCTGCTTCGCTGCGGCGAGCACGCCGGGCGTGTAGCCCTCCGCGCCGGTGACGATGAGTTTGGCGCCGGCGGCGATCTGCGCCTTGGCCGCCTGGTTGGCGAGAGAGGTGTCGGTCCAGCTGCCGGTGAAGATTGACTTCAGCTGCTTTGCCTTGGGGTTCGACGCCTTCAATCCGTAGGCGAGGTACTTGTAGGTGACCTCGTTGAACGACGCGAGCTCTCCGTCGACGACCGCAACGGGCGAGACGTTTGCCTTGCCGGCGATCCAGCCCGTGAGATACCCCTGCTGCTCGCTCGAGTAGGTCCAGGTCTCGACGTTCTTGGTCGCCTGCTTCAGGATGGCCTCGCCACCGGTGGCGACGAAGTCGGTCTTGGGATCCTCTTGGGCGACTTTGAACACGGAATCCGAGAAGTCGAGACCCCACGCGATGACCAGGTTGTAGCCCTGCGCCGCGTACTGGCGCATGATCGGCTCGGAGTCGGAAGGTGTCGTCACCGATTCACGGATGCTGAGCGAGATCTTGCCCGCTTTCTCCAGTGCCTTGGCGGGGTCGGCGACCTCCTCGTTGAAGCCTCCGTCGTTGGCGAGGCCGCCGAGGATGATCGCGACCTTGGGCTGTGCCACCGTCCCCGATGAGGACGACGAGGTAGAGCTGCTTGGAGAGCTGCTGCAGCCCGCGAGGGCGGCCACGACCGCCATCGTCAGGAGGGGAATCAGGGCTTTTCTGAGTCTCATAAGGGGATCGACTTTCGGGAGGCGGGATGGCGGGAGGGGTGTCGGTCAGTTGCCACCTCGCGGAAAGCCAACTTGTTGACAAGTGAAGCTTAACGTCGAAGCGAGAGGTCATGACGACTTGTGACGATTGGTAACCTCGAGCCATGCTCGAAGCCCATCTGACCTCGTGGACCGACGTTCGCGACCACATCGCTGCGGGGCACGGTGTAGCGATCCTGCCGTTCGGCGCCCTGGAAGAGCACGGGCCGCAGCTGCCGCTCGGCACCGACACGATCGTCGCCGTCCATGCGGCGCGCCAACTCGCGGCCCACTTCGAGGCGGTTCTGCTGCCGGCGATCCACTACGGCGAGACGTGGGCCACGGCCGGATACCCGGGCACGGTCGCGCTGTCTCCGACGACGGTCACGGCCATCGCTCTCGACATCGGTCGGTCCGTCGCCTCCTTCGGCATCCGTCAGTTCATCATCCTTAACGGCGACTTCGGCAATCGTGGCCCCCTGGGGGCTGCGGCTCGAGAGCTGGAGGCGTTGGGAGTGCCGACGCTCGTTCTGAACTATCCCGGCCTGGACGAAGCCATCGCCGACGTCCGTGAGAGCGTCCCCGCGGTCGCCTTCATGAACCACGCCGAGGAGATCGAAACGTCGATGGTTCTCGCGGCCGAGCCGGACTCGGTTCATCCCGATCGCTACGCCCCCGAGTACCCCGTGTTCCCCGTGGATTTCGGCCTGCGGCCGCTGCAGCTCCACAACGTCTCGGTCAGCGGTGTCTTCGGTGACCCGAGCAGCGCGACGGCCGACAAGGGCGACGCGCTCTACGCCGCGGTCCTGGCCGCCAGCATCCCGATCGTCGAGCGTTTCATTGAGGGGACCACCGTCGGATCCGAGTGAGCCGGTCTGTCAGCGCTTGTCGCCGACGTCGCGCCCCGCTCGAAACTCGGGGGGCAGGGCACCGTTCAGCTCGTGGTCTCCAAGAAGGCGCGCCTTGAACGGGTACGGGTTGTGCGAGGTGAGCGCCCGCGCGTTGCGCCAGTGCCGGTCGAATCCGAAGTCTCGGTCGAGGGAGGAGGCTCCCAGGATGTCGAGCATGTGCGAGGTGGCCGACAGCGCCAGTTCGGAGAGCACGACCTGCACCGAACTCACGAGAAGTTCGACCCCGATGAAGGCCTCGTCCACCTGCTCGGTGGTCGATGCCGGAGCGTTCCAGACGGCCCAGGCGGAGTCCATCGATCGCCCGAGGCCGTCGACGAGCAGCGCGGCGGCATCGGCGGCCGCGCGCGCTCGGCCGACCTGCTCTTGGACGACAGCGTCGTGCCGGGGCAGCTCGCCCGTCCCGGTGAAGTAGACCCGCTTCTTCTCACGGACCTGCTCGGCGAGGTCATCGGCTGCCCGGGCGACGACGCCGGCCAGCGCAGCCAGAAGGACGGTCTGGTGCAGGCCGGACGCCCCTCGTGTCGATCCCCCCTCCGCGGGGCGTCGGACCTCGTGGTCGCCCACGATGACGTCGGCGAAATCGACCGTGCTGGTCGCCGTGAGTCGCTGCCCGAAGCCATTCCAGTCTTCGCGGAGGGAGACGCCCTGTCGGTCCATTGGAATGAGCGGAAACACGGGCCGCCCCTCGTCGTCCACCGCCGACACGGGCAGCCACTGCGCATACGCATTGCCCGTTCCGTAGATCTTGCGGCCATTCAACCGGAAGGTTCCGTCCGCCTGTGACCGAAGGACGGTCGACACTTCACCGAGAAGGGATCCGCGCGGCTCCGTCGTCCCGCTCCCGAACAGCTCCCCAGCGGCGATCTTGTCCAGCCAGGGGCCGTCGATCGACTCCCGGGTGTCGTGCAGCAGCATCTCGACCTGGAAGTAGTGCTGGCGGAGGGCCTGGGGAAGGTTCGAATCCGCTCGGCCGAGTTCTTTCAGGAGCAGGAGCAGTTGTCGAATCGAGGCGCCGCGTCCACCGCGTTCGATCGGCAGGCGCACGGCGCCGATCCCTGCCGCGCGCACGAGCGCCATTTCGTCGAGGGCCAGCTCGGCGTCGCGGTCGCGCTGCGCCGCACCGACGGCGATGCGTTCGAACGTCGGCCGGAACGCCGCCAGAAGGGCGTCGTCGGACACCGTGTCGGTCATCGTTTCTCTCCTCGTGTCCGGTCGGCGATGAGCTCGGCCCGTGCCAGTCGCGCCGGATGGCTCTCGGGCAGGTGCGGGCCGCCGCCCATCAGCCTTTCGCGCAGCGTGCCGGCGCCGTACTCGGCCCGCATCGTGCCCCGCTCGACGAGGATCGGTCGCACCTGGTCGACGAAGTCCTCGAACGTTCCGGGGGAGACGAGGTACTGCAGGTTGAGCCCGTCGATGCCGGCACCCTGCCAGAGATCGATCTCGTCGGCGATGGCCTCCGGTGTTCCGACGGCGTGCTGATTGACGGCCCAGCGCACGGCGGTCTCGAATTGCCAGTCGTGGTCGGGGACCGTTTCCAGCACGAAGCGGGTCAGACGACCGGGCGTCGAGGAGGCGAGGATGTCGCTGATGCGAGCAGTGGTCGGGAAGACCGAGAGATCCTGCTGCCAGAACCCGCTGAGCTTCGCCAGGATCGACTCCAGCGACTGGTTGTCGCGGAGCTCGGCATCCAGACGCCGGGCCTCCGCTTCGGTGCTGCCGACGACGATGCCCAGGCCGCCGAGGATCTTGACGTCCTCCGGCGCACGACCGTGGGCCACCGCGGCGCTCCGCAGCTGACGGATGCTCGCCGGGGCCGCATCACGACCACCGGACGTGAACAGCACCTCAGCGTTCCGACCCGCGAATGCCAGGCCCTCGGAGGAGGCAGCCGCGTTGAAGAGGAACGGGGTGCGCTGGGGCGAGGGCTCGGTGAGATGGGGCCCCGGCACCGTGTAGTACGGGCCGACGTGGTCGATCGTGTGCACGCGGCTCGGCTCGGTGTACACGCCGCGTTCGCGGTCTGCGACGACGGCGTCGTCGTCCCAGCTCGCCTCCCACAGCTTGCAGACGGCGGAGACGAAGTCTTCGGCCCGCCCGTAGCGCTCCTCATGGCTGGGCAGGCCCGCGTGGCCCAGGTTGCGACCCGCGCCGGGAAGGAAACTCGTGACGATGTTCCAGGCGATCCGGCCATTGCTGAGGTGGTCGAGTGTCGACATCTTCCGGGCGAAGGAGTACGGAGGCTCTTGGAGGATGTTCTCGGTCAGGGCGAATCCGAGATCCTTCGTCACGTAGGCGAGGATGGGGATGAGGACGGCCGGATCATTGACCGGAGTCTGCATTCCTGAGGCGATCGCCGCATCCGGCGTGCCTCGGTAGACGTCGTAGGGCGCCAGGACATCGGCGAAGAACAGCACGTCGAAACGTCCGCGCTCGAGGAGCTTCGCGAGATCGACCCAGTAGTCGGCCGTGTTCAGCTCGGTCTGCCGGCTGTCCGGGCGGCGCCAGGCTCCGTGGTCGTGATGCGACAGAACGAACTCGTTGAAGGCGCTGAAAATGAGCGGCTTTCGTTTCGCGGTCATGAACGGGGCCTCTCGGCGCTGGCGGCGGCGGCGTCGGCGACGTCTGCGGGCTCCGGCTCATCGTCGAGGCCGAGCACCTGCCGCCCGATGACGCCCATGAGCACCTCGGTCGAGTACGCCATCAGCTGTCCGGCCTGGGCGTCGCGAAGGTGCCTCTGGATCGGTGACGTCCGGAGGAAACCACTGCCCCCGCCCACTCGTACGGCGAGCTCGGCGACGCTGACCGCGACCCGATTGGCGAGGAATTTCGCGCGCAGCAGCCGGTCGTTGAAGTCACTTCGTCCTTCGTCACCGGCCGCCAGCGCCGCGGCCCAGTACTCGGTGGCCGCCTCGAGGTGGCTGTGCTGCTCCGCTGCAGCGAACAGCACCCACTGTTGCTCCGCCAGCGGGCGTCCCAGGATCGTCCGTCCGCGCGCATGGGCGACGAGCGCGGCGAGCGTCGCTGAGGCGATGCCGAGCGAGATACCCGGCAGGCCCGCACCGACGAGGTTGCGGGGCAGCACCCCTGCGAGCCCGCGTCGCTCCGCGGGGAGGAAGGTGCCATCGAAGCCCAGGAGTTGGCTGCGCGTTCCGCGGAGTCCGAGGGAGTCCCAGATCGGCGTGAGGGTGACCGTCGGATCCGGCTCGATCCCGAAGAAGGCGGGCTCGCCACCGATCGCGACATTGACCAGCAGGTGATCGGCGATCTCGCTGCCCGAGACGAACCGCTTCGCACCGTGGATGACGTACCCGCCCAGCACCGCCTCCGCCTCCTGCTGCGGGTTGAGGAACCGGTTGCCGCTGGAGGGCTCCGAGAGGGCGTTGGCGAATCGGTCGCCCGCGAGCACGGCCCGCGCGAAGAATCCGGGCAGCGTTTGCGCGGTCAGCTCGGCCAGGCCGACGCCGGCTCCGACGTGCATCACCCAGACGGTGGCGAGAGCAGGATCCGAGGCGGCGAGAGATCGAACCACGTGCCCGAAGAACCCGAAGCTGGAGCCGCCTCCGCCGAGGTGCTCCGGAAGCAGAGCTGCGTCGAACCCGGCCGAGGACAGCCATCGCAGCTGCGCTTCGGGAAGAGTCGCGTGCTCGTCGTTGGCTGCGGCCTCCGCTGCGATCTCCGGGAGGCGCGCAGCGAGCTTCTCGGTCAGATCCCGCTCGTCGTGGCGGTCGAGAGTGATTTCAGATGGCACGGCGAGGCTTCCTTCTAGCGCGCGAGCCGGATCCGCCCACTTGTTGACATGTTAGACAGATCGCGCGGGGAGAACCTATTTCGCCTCGGATGTCGGGTCAGGATGACCGATTGCTACGGCGTGGACTGCGCTGCTGAACCCGGGTGGGTCAGCCCTCGTGGGATCCGAAGGGCTGCACGTCGCGGAGGAAGGGGTGGTTGCGATCCTTGTCGGAGAGCAGAGCCTCGTCGAGGGGGATGGGCCATTCGACGGCGAGGTCGGGGTCGGCGAGGTTCACGAAGGTGTAGAGGTCGTAGGCGTCGGGAGTCCAGTGCTTGTTGACGCTGTAGAGGTAGTGCAGCGCGGTGAGGCACTGGTACGAGTTGGCGACGCCGGCGGGAACGAAGACGGCCTTGTCGGGCCGCAGCTCGGTCGCGACGACATGACCGAACGTGCTGCCGGGGCGGAGGTCGAGGTAGGCCGCGAAGGCGCTGCCGTCGACGATCGAAACGTACTTGTCCCACGGTTCGGCGTGGAAACCGCGGGTCGACCCCGCCTTGTTGAAGGCGAGACTCGTCTGCACGATCTGGAAGTCGGCCGGCAGGCCCTGGGCGACTAGTTTCTCTTGGTGGAATTTCTCCTGGAACCAGCCCCGGTCGTCTTCGACCCGGCTCACATCGAAGAAGATCAGGCCCGGGATCTCGGTCTCGTGGCCGGTGACTTCGGTGGTAGCGCTCATGCCTGTACGGTACCAGCGGCAACCTGCGCCGTCGCTCGCCGTGGCGCCGGTTGCGTCGCGCATCTGGCAGTCGCTTCGCGCATTTCGGCGAAGCGAATGCAACGTTGGCGATGCCTAGCGGTGGGTGCCGCGCGGGGACGCGCGAACGGCGGTCAGCCTCGGCCGACGAAGGGCATGGCCGTGGCCATGATCGTCATGGAGGCGACGTTGGCCGCGAGAGGCAGGCTGGCCATGGTGAGGACGGCGCGGGCTACGTCCTCGACGTCCATGACCGGCTCGGGCCGCACCTCGCCGTCGGCTTGCAGGGTGCCCTGGCTTGCGCCGCCGCCCATGTCGGTCGCCGCGTTGCCGATGTCGATCTGGCCGCAGGCGATGTCGAACGCGCGTCCGTCGAGTGACGTCGACTTGGTCAGCCCCGTGATCGCGTGCTTTGCGACCGTGTAGGCCGTCGAGAGGGGGCGTGGCGAGTGGGCCGAGATCGAGCCGTTGTTGATGATTCGGCCGCCCCTCGGATCCTGCGCCCGCATCAGGTGGAACGCCTCACGCGTGCACAGAAAGGCGCCGCCGAGGGTGACCCGCATGACGTCGTTCCAGGCGTCGAGGTCGAGCTCGTCGATGAAGGCGGCGGGAGCCGAGATGCCGGCGTTGTTGAAGAGGAGGTCGAGGCGGGAGAAGCGACGGGAGACCTCGCTGAACAGCTCTCGGACGGACCCTTCATCGCCGACGTCCGTGGGGATGCCGATGATGGTGCCCGCGAGGGCGTCAGCGCGGCGTGCGACGTCGGCGAGGGGTGCGGCTCGGCGCCCGGCGACCACCACCGTCCAGCCGTCAGCGGCGAGTGCAAGGGAGGTCGCAGCCCCGATGCCGCTCCCGCCTCCGGTGACGACTGCGATGCATGGTGACTGTGGCATGGCTCCTCCTCGACCAGTATGTCGGACGGCCCTCCGCTGCGGGCGCGCTACTGAGGGCCGTAGGAGGCGAACAGGTCGAGCAGCGGCTGGGGTGCATCGGCGGCGAAGATGACCGTGAGGCTCTCGGCCGACTCGCGCGACGACGCCTCGCTGCGCGGGAAGAGGTCGGCCTCGTACGCTGCCAGGGCGGCCTCGGTGTCGTGGGGGTGGGCGACGAGGGCGAGACCCAGCTCGGCACCGTCGAACATGGCCAGGTTGGCGCCCTCGCCGGCGAACGGCGACATGAGGTGCGCAGCGTCTCCGATCAGCGTCACGCCAGTCACCCGAGGCCAGCTGTGACCGGCGGGCAGCGCGTAGATGCCGCGAGCCGTCAGCTTCGTATCGGCGT
>JAODMX010000025.1 GCA_025464735.1 Frondihabitans sp.
CATGCTGGCCGACGTGGGTCTCTCGACCAACCCGGAGGCGATGATCGCGAACTTCGGCTCACAGGTCGACGTCGTGGTCGGCTACTTCGGCGATAGTGCCCCGGAATGGATCCAGCTGCTCGGCAGAGTGCCGGTCGTCGAACTCGATCCCGTGGGCCCTCCCGAACGCGGCGCCGTCCTGATCGATCCGGCCGCTGCGATCGAGGAGCTCGCAGAGCACTTCGTCACGACCGGTGTTGGGTACCCGGCGATCCTCGATTCCTCGTGGCCCGACCAGCCGAGTACGCGAAGTGATCTCCTGCGGGCGGCGTTCGAACGTCGGGGCTATCTTCCCCAGTACTTCCTGGTCGAAGAAGCGACTGCCGAATCCGCGGCGAAGCGCACGACGGAAGTGCTGAGTGGCCGGCGCCGGCTCGACGCCATCGTGACCTTCAACGACCTCATGGCCATCGGCACCCTTAACGCGTGCATTCGCGCGGGCGTCGACGTACCGGGGCGGATGCGCGTCGTCGGCGTCGACGGCCTCTCGATCGGCCGCTATGTCACGCCGACGCTGACGACCCTCGACGTCGACCTCGACGCCGTCGGTCGCAACGCGGTTGAGCTGGCCGTGGGGATCTCCTCCGGGGCGATCCCGCCGTCCGGCCCCGAGGCGGTGCGTCGGGTCGAGCACCGCCTGTTGCTGCGCGAGTCCGCCTGACGCCGTCGCGCAGACCGGTTCAGCCAGCTGCGCTGTCGACGCCCTGCGTGAACTTCAGGATCGCCGCGGCCAGCGGCTCGGGCGCTTCCTGAGCGATCAGGTGGCCGACACCCTCAAGCCGGACGGCGGTGACCCCGCCTTTGGCTACCTGGCGGAAGGTCTGCTCGGTGAACGGGTAGCCGGGGCCGTCGACGGTGAGGATCGGCATGGTCAAGGGATGCGATTGCGCACGGGCCTTGGTCGCGCCATCGTCTGCGAACAGGGCTTGGTAGAGCCCTGCGGCGCCGCGCCAGGCGTTCGGACGCGAGTAGGTGCGGACGAATTCGTCGATGTCGCCCGCGGAGATGGCGGTGGCTGTGGCAGTCATCAGCGGGTAGGCCCAGTCGGCGAGGAGCGTTCGTTCGTGGCCCGGCAGCAGCATCTCGGGGATGCCGGGAGCACCGAGTAGACCGACGTGCCAGGAGCCTCCGTGATTGACGTCGGCGAGGCTTTCGAGGCCGAAGCCGGCCAGCGTGGTCTCGACAGCCGTGAGGCTCAGGACGTCGTCGGGATGCGTCGAGGCGAAGCGAAAGGCGACCCCGCCGCTGATGTCCTGGCCGAGAAGGTGCGCTGGCCTGAGATTCAGGTGGCTCACGAGATGGTGGAGGTCTTCGGCCGAGGTCGCCTGGTCGTAGTTCGCTTCGGCAGCGCTCGAGTCACCGAAGCCGCGGAGATCGACCGCGATGACTCGGTGCGTCGCGGCCAACAGCGGGATCAGTGCGCGAAACGCCCACCAGGTCTCCGGCCAGCCGTGGACCAGCAGGATGGGCGAACCCGTCGAGCCGGCGGAGACGTAGTGGAGCCGAGTGTTGTTGATGTCGGCCAGGTGGTGAGTGACGCCGGAAATGGTGGCTCCGCGTGGGGTGATCTCGGGCATGATTCTCCTCAAATAGACAACTAGGTTGTCAATCAGATTAGACAACTAAGTTGTCGATGTCAATCGACGATCTACGATGGATCCATGTCCCGAACTGGTGCCGATCTCGCGCTGCTGATGCTCGGTGGTTTTCGGACGATGGCGGAACGGGCAACTGTCGAACTTGCGGCTCGTGGCTACGACGATGTTCGGCCGACGCACGAGTTCGCGCTCCGGGCGATCCTGGCCGGCGCCAGCAGCGCCTCCGATCTCGGCAGGCGGATGGCGGTCAGCAAGCAGGCCGCGGCCAAGATGATCGCCGTGCTCGAGGGGCGTCGCTACGTCGCACGCGAGCCCGATCCGGCGGACAAGCGGCGAATGAACCTGGCGGTGACCGACTACGGCCTGTCGATGCTGCGCGCAGGGGAGGCGACCTTCGACACGCTCCGCGATGAGTGGGAGCAGCAGGTCGGGGCGGAGTCCCTTGCTCTGGTCGAAGCGACGCTGCGGCAGCTGGTCGGAGACGCGCCGGTTCGTCTCGACGCACCGGGCTGGATCGCCCGCGACACGCCCTAGTCTGAGCGAGTGAGAAACCCCTATCAGGCGACGCTTCTAGGTCTTGGCATTCTGGCTCTTGTCGTGTCTGCTATCGGCTACATCGTTGTGGCCGCGGACGCCTCCGATCCGTTGGCTCACGCTGGCGGGATTGCCGTTGGATTGTGGGTCGGAGGGTCAGCGCTGCTCCTCGGGATCCTGCTGATGGTCACCTGGCTCGCCGTCGCGGCGCTGAACTGGCGGCCGGGAGAGGTGGTCCCGGTCAGCCAGGATCCCGACGGCGAGCGACCCGAACCAGCTCAGGCCGAACCCGTGCCCGCCCCGCCTGCCGACCTCCCGCCGGGCGCGAGGATGTCCGCAGTCGACGCCCGTCTGCTCCGCGGCAAGAACCCCGAGTAGATCGGTGGTCAGGAGCTCGCGGGAAGGATCTCCGCAAGTAGCTTCTCGATGCGGGTCTTGATGTCGTCGCGGATCGGCCGAACCTCGGCGAGGGCGAGCCCGGCGGGATCCGTGAGGGCCCAATCCTCGTAACGCTTACCGGGAAAGATCGGGCAGGCGTCTCCACAGCCCATCGTGATGACGACGTCGGACTCTCGGACGGCCTCTGTTGTCATCAGCTGGGGAACCGCCTGCGAGATGTCGATGCCCTCCTCGGCCATGGCCTCGACGGCGATCGGGTTGATCGAGGTGCCCGGTTCGGACCCGCCGGAGCGAACGTCGACGTCGCCACGGGACAGTTCGCGCATGAACCCGGCCGCCATCTGTGAGCGGCCCGCGTTGTGCACGCACACGAACAACACGATCGGTTTGTCGGTCACAACGGCCTCCAGATGTATTGACGCTTATCAATGGGGTCAGTCTTGCGCCATACATCGACGGGTGTCAATGAAGTGGCTACAGTTGCCGGATGACCAGCGTCGAGCTTCTGCCCCTCCGCGACATCGGCGCCCGCTGCTCACCCCTGACCCGCGAGCCGATCAGTGCCAGCCACGCGGTCAGTCTGGCTCACGTCCTGAAGGCGGTCGCGGATCCGGCACGCCTGCGGCTCGTCTCCATGGTGGCGTCTCACGACGGCGCCGAAGCCTGCGTCTGCGATCTGACTGAGCCCCTTGGGCTCTCCCAGGGCACGGTGTCGCATCACCTGAAGATCCTCGTGGACGCGGGGATTCTCAGCCGCGAGAAACGGGGTACGTGGGCGTTCTATCGGCTCGTTCCCGGTGCCCTGGACTCGCTGGCGAGCCTCCTCGTCGCGGAGTGACGCGGGGCTGCTAGGCGCTCACGCAGCTTGGCCGGCTCTCTCTGCGCGATTTGCTGTGACGAGTGTCAGTTTGGGTTGACAGACGTGTTCTGTCAGTACAGACTGACGGACATGGAATCACGAGATTTGGGCGAACAGCTCCGCACGGCCGATCCGGCGACGGGTCTGCGCGCGGTCGGCGCCCTGCATCGCCTGGCGGAGCGCGTCGAGGCGACCCATGTCGCCGAAGCCCGCCGCGAAGGCTGGTCGTGGGAGCAGATCGGCGATGCGCTGGGCGTCACACGCCAGTCGGTGCACGCCAAATATGGGAAAGGACGATCCAATGTTTGAGAGATTCACTCCATCCGCCCGACTGGCGGTCGAAGATGCGAAGTACGAAGCGGCGCGCCGCGGTGATCGCCGCATCGGCACCGAGCACCTCCTCCTCGCCCTCCTCCAGGAGGACGAACTGGCCCAGCTCGTCGGCGCCGACTCCGAGGCAGCGCACGACAGGGCCGACGAGCTTGATCGGGCCGCGCTCGCGGCCATCGGCGTCGAACTCGGGGGGTATCGACCTCAGGGCCGTGCTTCCGTCAGCAGGATGGCCCCGTTCACGTCGGGTGCCAAGGCCCTGATGGGGCAGGCGCTGGCCAAAGCGGCGGCCGAAAAGGCGAAGTCCATCACGTCGCGGCATTTCCTGCTGGCGCTTCTCGACCTCCAGGCC
Organism: Frondihabitans sp.; assembly: GCA_025464735.1. The sequence continues at coordinate 4,112 of JAODMX010000025.1, forward strand.
CCCGACCCCGCCGACGCACTCCTTGCTGCGCTGGCCGTCGACCGGCCCGCTCTTCGTGCTCGTCTCACCGAGGCTGCCTGACGGCCTCCGAATGCACGAAAAATGTTCCTCGCGGGCGAGGCGAGGGCGTTTTTCGCACGGTCGACGTTGCCGCGGCGGCTACGATCATGCGTCATGGGACTCCGCAGGATGGACCACGTCGGCGTCGTAGTCGACGACCTCGCCGCTGCCAGAGATTTCTTTCTCGACATCGGGCTCGAGGTCGAGGGCGAGACTCATGTCTCCGGCGGTTGGGTGGATGAAGTCGTCGGACTCCGTGGGGTCCACTCCGAACTCGTCATGATGCGGACCCCTGATCGCTCGGCGAAGCTCGAACTCACCAAGTTCCGTTCGCCGTCGGACGACGAGGGGATTCAGCCCTCGAAAGCCAACCGCTTCGGGATCCGGCACATCGCCTTCGCCGTCGACGAACTCGACGACGTCCTCGAACGGCTTCACCTCCGTGGCTTCGGCACCATCGGCTCTGTGCAGAACTACGAGAACATCTATCGGCTCTGCTATGTCAGCGGTCCCGAAGGCATCATCATCGAGTTGGCCGAGGAGCAGTCCGCAGGCCGCTGAGAGGCGTGCGCTGCGTCTCACAGCCACAGTCTCCTGCGTTCCGCCTCCGCCCTCGCCCGCTCCGCATAGTCGAGTTGGTCGCGGAGCGTGGCCGAGGTGCCGAACAGGGCCCGGATCCGGATCCTGCGTGCCCTCGCCCACAGCGAGCCGCTCCTGGGTGTGCGCCTGGACTCGACGACGGGTGCGGATGCTCGAAAAGTAGTCATGGCCCGATCCTGGGAGTGAATGCGCTCACGGCCCACTCGATTGACGAAAATCGACAATCCATGGTGGGCGCTCCGATCGCCGGTGTGACACTGGAGGTCGTGAGCGTCGCAATTGATGTATCCCGAGTCCGCGCGGACGGGTTTTCGTTTCACTCGTCCGCGATGGCCGAGTTGATCTCGGTCCTTCATCTGCTCGTCGAGCCGGGCCACCACCTGAATCGCACCGCCTGGGTTGCCTCGGTCATGGATGCGATCGAGCCGCACCTTTTCGACCAGATCTTGGACCTGGACTACCTGTGGCGCACGTCGCGCGCGGACATGTTTCTCCCGGCACAGCCATCGGACACCCTTGCCGGCGACCTCGACGCGCTGGATGCGCTCGACGACGAGACCTGGGTCTCCGCCGCCCTCATCACCAGCAGCTGCGGCACACTGCGTCTCCACCGAGGTCTGCAGTCGCCCTTGGTGGACCCGTCAGCGGCCGCTGTTGCTCGGGAACGGGCCGCCCTTCGAGGGCCACGCCAGGTCGAGCTGGTCGAATCGATCATGGCGGATCCGGGCCGCTATCGAAGCCGGGTGCGCCGGATCCTGCAGGACTCCGACGACGCGTTCTTCGCCGACGTCTGGGCGCGGGTGCGACCGTACCTCGTCGCCGACGCGCGGCAGAAGAGCGACGTGTATGCGAGCGAGGGGCTCAAGGGAGCCCTGAGCGCACTCTCCCCCGCCGTCTCGACCGACGCGGGAATGACCCGGATCATCGTCGACAAACTCCAGGACGATGCCTCCGCTGCGGTCGACGGTGTCACCTTCATTCCGACGGTGTTCGGACACCCGCATCTGCTTGTCGTGCACGCGCCGCGGTGGACTCCGGTGATTCAGTACCCGATCGTCCTGTCACAGAACGCGACCCATCCCGCCAGCGTGGATGTTGTCCAGCGACGCCTTCGAGCGCTCGACAATCCGGTTCGGATGCGCCTGGCGCGCAGCCTCATCCGTGGGCCGAAGACGACGTCGGAACTCGCCGAACTCTGGGGTCTCGGCGCCCCCGAAGTCTCTCGGCATCTCTCGACGCTGAAGGAAGCCGACCTCGTGATCGCGACCCGGCGTGGCCGCTACGTGAACTACGAGCTCGACACGGTGACCACCGGCAGCCTCGGGCACGACCTCGTTCAGGCGCTCCTGCGCTGACCGGCCGGCCCGGCTAGGACGCGTCGGGGACCGTGTAGCGCAGCACGTTGGTCTCGCGCCGGACGAAACCTACGGACTCGTAGAGACGAAGCGCCGCTTCTCGCGACGGACGTGACGTCAGGTCGAGGTTGCGCATGCCGCGATCGCGCGCGGTCTTCGTCATGGTCAGAAGGAGCAGGCGGGCGATCCCGTGCCCGCGAAAGGCATCGTCGACCACCACGTCTTCGACGTGGCCGCGCAGCCCCGTGGGGAGAGGAACCGTCACCAGCGTGGCCATGCCGACGATCGTGCCGTCGACCGTCGCGACGATCAGGTCCGTTGCATCGTTCTCGATCATCGCATCGAGACGGTCCCGGTCGAACAGGGCCGAGCGCGACAGCTGGGGGAGCAGTCGCGAGATGGCCTCCGCGTCGTCGTCAGTGAGGGAGTCGAGGGTGCGAACGATCGGCGTGGTCACCTGTTCGCGCCAATCGAGGGGCGCGTGGATTCGGGCCTCCCGGCCGGTTCGATCAGGTGATGGAGGTTCGCCCGGGTGGCGGTCACGATGATCGGCAGGTGATCCGACAGCCCCTGGGCCAGCGTCCTGATCGGGCCGAGGTCGAAGCCGATCGACGTGGCGAGGTCGAACGTTCCGCGCAGGATCGGGAACCGATGGTAGGTGCTGGCCGCTCCCCGGGTGAGGGTGTAGCCGGCCCTGGCCACGCACTCGCCGAGGTGGCGGGCGAACCACGGGTAGTTGAAGTCGCCGATCATGATCGTCGGCAGGCCATCGCCGAGCTTTGTGAGCAGGTGGTGGGCCCGTCGGATCTGCGCCCGCCGCACGACGTTCAGGTCGCTGAGCGGGGCGGCGTGGAACGACGCGACGACGAGGTCGTGTCCGGTGTCTTCATCGACGAGGCGGGCGGCGACGAGGCGCTCCGGTGTCGATCGCATAAGGCGGTCGTGTACCGACCGGGTGAGCGCGAAGGATCTCGTCTGCCGCACCGAGAACCGGCCCTCACGACTGTAGATGGCCAGTCCCAGCCGGTCGTTGTCGGTCGACGCCGCGAGACGCAGATCGCCCAGAGTGCGGGGGAGTGTTGCCGTGTTGGCCTCCTGCACACAGAGGATGTCGACCGGGTGCTTCGCGATCAGGCCGCTCAGATCGGCGACCGCCTGGTTCTTCCAGAGGTTGTAGCTCATGACAGTGAACGCACCGGTGTCAGGCTGAATCACGTAGGGCTCCGTTTCGGGTGCTGTCTGGGATGTTCGGAGCCCTCCCCTTAGACGGCGGGTGGGGTGGCTTGATCGTTAGTTGTCGGAGAAGGCTTCTGAGCTGCGACCTCCAGCGTCACCATGTCACGGATTGCCTGACTTAGTTGGTGGATGACCCGCGTCAGATCGGTATTTTCTTGGAGCAGCTGCTCGGAGCTGCCGTAGTCGCGGTCGGCTTTCGCCTGCTGGAACGACGCCTGTCGATTCTGCCCGATCATGACGAAGGTCGAGAGGAAGATCGCCTCGAGCGACACGATCAGGGTGAGGGTCGGCCACGGAGATTTCTCGAAGAAAAGCATCCACGCGGCGAAAAGCACCACGTGCAAGTAGACGAACATCATGGATCCGGCGAATGCCGTGATGCCATCCGCAACACGAAGTTGGAGGCTTGCCGCCCGGTGCTGCGCCTCGGCGAGCACGGTCGGGTGGAGGGAACCCTTCGGGGCCGCGGCCAGGAGGCGGCGGGGTGTCAAGTGGCTGAGGTGCGGTGCGGCGGACTGGTTCGAGGCGGACATGAGGCTCCTGCGGGATGTCGGGCGAGCCGATCTCGCCAGTTCAGTGAGCGTAGACCGGGAACCGCCGGGAGTGCGAGAAGGCGCGGAACCGACGGTGATGTCGGCGACGGGTGAACCTGTGCCATCCTCTGGTTCATGGATCCCGTCACCGCGATCGGCTGGGTAATCGCGTTCGTCGTCGTGACGGTCACCGTGACCGGGCTGTCGCGACGCGTCGGCTGGTCGACGCCGCTGACCCTGGTGGTCGTCGGGGCCGTCGCCTCCTTCGTGCCGGTGGTGCCCAGAGTGACCCTCGAACCCGATCTGGTTCTCTTCGGGCTGCTGCCGCCGCTGCTCTTCGCGGCCGCGATCCGCACCTCGCTGATCGATGTCCGGGCCCGCAACGACAGCATCCTCGTGCTCTCCGTCGGGCTGGTGGCCTTCACCGTTGTGGTCGTCGGATTCGCCGCGTGGCTCATCGTGCCGGCGGTGTCGTTGGCTGCGGCCTTCGCGTTCGGGGCCGTGGTCGCCCCCACGGATGCCGTTGCGGTTACGGCGATTGCGGGCCGTGTCGGCCTTCCCCGCCGCGTGGTCACGATTCTCGAGGGAGAGAGTCTCCTCAATGATGCGACCGCCCTCGTCGCCCTCAACGCGGCGATCGCGGCGATCGCCACCGTTGTCACGCCGATCTCCGTCACACTCGACTTCGTTCTCGCTGTCGTCGTCGGCGGCGCGATCGGCCTCGTCGTGGGCTTCGTGCTCGCCCAGATTCGACAACGCCTCCACTCCCCGGTGCTGGACACGAGCCTGTCGTTGGTGACCCCCTTCATCGCCTTCCTGCCCGCCCAGGAGCTTCACGGATCCGGCGCGCTCGCGGTCGTGGTCGCCGGCCTCTACCTCGGCTACCGCTCGCCGGTCGTGCTCTCGGCCGAGGCCCGCGTCGCCGAGAGACTGAATTGGAAGACCGTGCAGTTCCTGCTCGAGAACGCCGTCTTCCTGTTCATTGGCCTCAACCTCGCCGGAGTGTTCGAGGGGGTCGTCCGCACCGGGCCGGGTCTCTGGCCGACGATCGGTGTCAGCGTCGCGGTGCTCGTGGTCGTGATCGCCTCGCGTTACGTGTGGGTCTTCATCGTGACGGCGGTCTATCGGAACGGGCCGTCTCGGCTCCGTGAGCGCGCGTGGAACGTTGACAGCAGCATCGTCGTCGCGTCCGCGGGAATCCGAGGGGTGGTGACGCTGGCCGCCGTGTTCCTGCTTCCGGTGGGCACTCCCGATCGGGCGCTCCTGCAGTTCCTGGCCTTCGTGGTCGTGCTCGGCACCCTTCTCCAGGGGCTTCTGCTGCCCGCGATCATCCGGCGGGTGAAGTTGCCGCCGCCGAACCTCGAGCAGGAAATGATGGAACGGCAGCTGCTGACGGCCGAAGCCCAGACGGCCGGGGTGGCCCGGCTGGAGGAGCTGGCCACCGACGACGACGAGGAGAGGGTGATCATCCAGTTGCGGAACGCCGAGTCGTTCCTCGCGGACGCGCTCGAGAACCCGGCACCGCCCGAGCGCGAACCGCTGGCGCGCGAGTTCAGCAGGCTGCGCAAGTCGATGATTGCGGCCGAGCGGGAGGCCGTGTTGAGTGCGCGCCACGAGGGCAGATATCAGGAGGACGCCGTCCAGGCCGTCCTCGCGGCTATCGACGCGGAGGAGACGGCACTGCGGGCGCGGCACCCGCGGCAGTTCGGCGACTGAACGGGCCCCATCGAGAGCACCGTGCGGTCTCAGCGGAGATGCGCGAGCAGGATCCCGAGGACGTCGGCCGGGCGGATGGCGCCCGTCGGCTCGGGCTGCAGCGGTGCGCCGGACGGCGAGAAGCGCTTGAGAGCGAGGAACGAGCGCGTCAGCACGGAGTCCGCGCCGCCGTGTCCGCCGCCGTCGAGGTGCCCGTGGTCGGTCGTGATCCCGACAAGCCAGTCCTCATCCTGTGTCGTGGCGCGCGTCGCGACCGTGGTGAGCAGGATCCCGAGGTGGGCATCGACACGCACCGTGGCCTCGCGGTATTCGGCCGAGACGCCGCCGTAGAGATGACCGGCCTCGTCGACCTCGCCCAGATAGACGAACGAGGCGTCCGGACTCGCATCCGCAATCGCCAGCCGAGAGGCCGCGGCCACCTCGCCGTCGGCCCACCGGTATCCGTAGGTCTCGCCGTCGCGGATGACGAGCCGGTGCAGGCCAGCCCGCTGCTGGTCGGTGCGGGCGGAGATGATGGGTCCGGGGCCCGCCGGATCCGCGATGGGCGGCCAACTCGTCGCGGCGAACGTGCCCCGGGTCTGGTCCGCGAAGTACGCCCTGCTGAGCAGATCGGCGTTGCGATGCAGCGCGTGACCGTGGAACGTGTTGTCGAAGACGCCGTGGTCGGCGTGACTCGACCCGGTCAGGATCGACGACCAGCCCGGCCCGGAGATGGTCGGCACCTCCATTGTCATGCCGAGCAGGCGGCCCGACTCGATGAAGGCGCCCAGGTGCGGGGCGGTGCCGAGGCGGAGGGCGTCGTCGAGGCGGAGGCCGTCGATGCCGACGAGCAGGATCTTGGGGTGGGGCACGCTGCCCAGCCTGGCGACCCCGGGTAACGCTCGCGTGAACTCGGCGTGGAGGCCGCGCAAGTGCCTTCTTCGATGCGTAAGTATAATATGTGCCTACCCCAGTGAAATGTCTTATTGTCATTCGTGGGATCGCGCCTGGCATCCCGACTGAACGATTGGGGCTCCAATGGTCACCACTTCCCAGACTCTGACGGGTATTTCTCTGGCTGCAGCGCTTGTCGCTGGCGGACTCTTTCTTGCACCTGCTGCGAATGCGGCCGCGACGTCCTTGCACCGCCCGGCCTCCACATCGACGACGGCGCTGACGACAGTCACACCCGAGCAACTCGACACGGCA
>JAODMX010000078.1 GCA_025464735.1 Frondihabitans sp.
GGAGGCCGACGATGCCGTCGGCCACGAGCTGGTCGTCGAGGCTGCCCTGGGCGCGGTAGTTGGAGACCACACGACTGGCGTCTCGGACCACATAGCCGGCCACCCAGATCCGAGATGATTCGGGGTCTTCGTCGTTGACGCCCGTGTTGCCGATGTGCGGGGCCGTCATGACGACGATCTGCCCGGCATAGGACGGGTCAGTGAGGGTTTCCTGGTAGCCGGTCATGCCGGTGGCGAAGACGGCCTCGCCGAGGGTGCGCCCCGTGGCGCCGTAGGCTCGGCCCTCGAAACGGCTGCCGTCTTCGAGGACCAGGACGGCCTTGGTCGTGCTTGGTGTGGCGGCGGCGTCGGTCACGGCGTCATTTCTCCTGTGGTGGTCGGGCTGGCGGCTTGGTGGGGGGTGTCGGGGATCAGTTCACGGATGGCCTCGACGAGGACGCGCGGGTCGTCGCTGTCGCGGAGGAAGGTGTCGACATCGTCGTTGCCGAGGCGCCAACCGAGCTGGATCAGCCCGTCGGGTTCGACGACCCGATCGATCGTCCAGGTGGCGCGACCGACCTCCCGCAGGTTCGCCCGCTCGATCAGGATCGGCTGCGTGCCCGCGATGTCGAGGACGACCCCCTCGGGGTGGACACTCACGACGGCTCGACCACGAAACCCCAGACCTCGCACCACGATCCGATCGAGAGGGTCGCCTGCACGGGAGGTGGCGACATAGAAGAGGTCTCGGTTCGCACTCTCAGCGCCGAGGTCGGCGGGGGCCAGCGTCGGGCGCGCGATCCCGGCCTGGCGTTTGCCGCGCCGCTTCCAGCCGCTCCGCATGATGAACCAGACGATGATGCAGGCCAGGATGAAGGCGCCTCCGATCACCCAGCGGTACATCAGAGCACCGCCGTCGATGCGTCGACGCTGCCGAGCCCTCTCGCCAGGTCGGCGATCTCGTCGACCTCGGCGAGGCGGCCGTCGAGCACGGTTGCGTAGCCACCGTGGAAGGTCGCCTGCACGCGGCCGGGGAGCTCGCGGTCGAGGTAGGGCGAGTTCGTGCTCTTGCCGGCAAGGTCGTCGATCGAAAAACTCCTGGTCACACTTCGATCGTAGAGCGTGATCTCTGCCGGTGAACCCACTCCGATCGGGACGCCCTGGCCTTCGACCTGGCCGATGAGAGCCGGAGCGAGGGAGAGGACGCGTTCGACGTCCGCCCAGGAGATGAGGCCGGTGTCGACCATCGTCTTCTGCACCACGGAAAGGGCGGACTCGAGCCCGACCATGCCGTTCGCCGCGTTGTCCCATTCGCACGACTTCGCTTCGGCCGTGTGCGGGGCATGGTCGGTCGCGACGATGTCGATCGTGCCGTCGGCGAGAGCCTCCCTGAGCGCCTTGACGTCTTCGGCGCGACGCAGCGGCGGGTTGACCTTGTAGCGGGCGTCGTACGTCGACACGAGATCTTCGGTCAGGAGCAGGTGGTGAGGCGTGACCTCCGCCGTCACCTGGATGCCGCGGGACTTCGCCCAGCGGATGACCTCGACGCTGCCCGCTGTCGACACGTGGCAGACGTGGAGACGTGCTCCCACGTGGTGGGCGAGCAGAACGTCGCGGGCGATGATGGATTCCTCGGCGACGGCGGGCCAGCCGCCGAGCCCCAGCGTCGCCGACAGTTCGCCCTCGTTCATCTGGGCGCCGATGGTGAGGCGCGGCTCCTGGGAGTGCTGCGCCAGCACTCCCCCGAAACCCTTGATGTACTCGAGGGCGCGTCGCATCAGAAGCGGGTCGGCCACGCAGGATCCGTCGTCCGAGAACACGCGGACGGCCGCCCGTGAGCGCGCCATCGCTCCGATCTCGGAGAGATGCGTTCCCGCGAGCCCCTGCGACACGGCCCCGATGGGCCGGACCGTCACGTAGCCCGCCTGGTCGCCGAGGGCCTGCACCTGTTCGACGACTCCCGCGGTGTCTGCCACAGGAGACGAGTTCGCCATGGCGTTGACCGCCGTGAATCCTCCCGCCGCGGCAGCTCGGGATCCGGTGAGAACCGTCTCGCTACCCTCGAAACCAGGTTCCCGCAGATGCGTGTGCAGGTCGACGAGGCCGGGCAGCGCGAGGAGCCCGTCAGCGTCGATCTCCGTCGCCCCCGCCTGTGTGAGGTTCGCGCCCACGGCCTTCACGACGCCTCCCCCGATCAGGAGATCGGTGATGGCGCCCGAACTCAGCTCGGCGCCTTTGATCAGGTAGTCGTGGCTCACAGGGAGTCCTCTCGATGGGTGCCTGCCGAAGGGCTTGACTCGCCGCCCGCCAGGGTCAGGTAGAGCACGGCCATTCGCACGGCGACGCCGTTCGTGACCTGCTCGATGACGGTGGACTGGGGCGAATCGGCGGCCTCGTCACTGATCTCCAGACCGCGGTTCATCGGCCCGGGATGCATCACCAGGGTCGACTCGGGCAACAGGTGGAAACGTTGCGCGCTGAGGCCCCAGGAGCGGGAGTATTCGCGGGCGTTGGGGAAGAACGCGGCGTTCATGCGTTCCTGCTGGATCCGGAGCATCATCACGACGTCGGGTTTCACCGTCGCGAGAGCCTCGTCGAGGTCGTAGAAGACGTCGACGTCGAAGGCTTTGACGCCGTTCGGAAGGAGCGTCGGGGGCGCGACGAAGGTCACCGTGGCCCCCAGCGTCTTGAGCAGCCACGCGTTCGACCGGGCGACGCGCGAGTGCAGGATGTCGCCGACGATGAGCACCTTCACGCCGTCGAGGTCGCGGCCCCGGCTACCGGAACCGTTAGGCCCCGTGCCGTGGATCCGTCGGCGCATCGTGAACGCGTCGAGCAGGGCCTGCGTGGGGTGCTCGTGCGTGCCGTCGCCGGCATTGACGACGCCGGCGTCGACCCAGCCGCTCTCGGCGAGAACCCGAGGGGCTCCGGATGCGGGGTGCCTGATCACGATCCCGTCCGCTCCCATTGCGGCCAACGTTTGTGCGGTGTCTTTCAGGGATTCACCCTTGGAGACGCTGGAACCCTTGGCGGCAAAGTTGATCACGTCGGCGGAGAGGCGCTTCGCGGCGGCCTCGAACGAGATGCGCGTGCGCGTGGAGTCTTCGAAGAAGAGGTTGACCACGGTGATGCCACGGAGAGTCGGGAGCTTTCGAACCTCCCGCGTCGAGACATCGGCCATGTCTTCGGAGATATCGAGGATCTGTAGCGCGTCATCGCGGGACAGATCGAGGGTGCTGAGGAGGTGCTTCATGCGTCGCCGCCCTCGATCGTGACGCGCTCGTCGCCGTCGGTCTCGCCGAGACGCACGAAGATGCGCTCGGACGCTGACGAGGGCAGGTTTTTGCCGACGTAATCGGCGCGGATGGGGAGCTCCCGGTGCCCGCGATCGACCAGGACGGCAAGGCGGACGATCCGTGGACGACCGATGGCGCTCAGCGCGTCGAGGGCGGCCCGGATCGTGCGCCCCGAGAAGAGCACGTCGTCGACGAGGACGACGGTCTTGGCGTCGATTCCGCCGTCGGGAACGCTCGTGGGCCGGGGCGATCGCGTGGGTTGCCGCCGCAGATCATCGCGATAGAGCGTTGCATCGACGGCTCCGACCGGGACTTTCTGGCCACTGATCGACTCGAGCGAGGCGGCGATGCGATCGGCGAGGTGGACACCGCGTGTGGGGATGCCCATCACAACGAGGTCGTCTGCTCCGCGGTTGCCCTCGAGGATCTCGTGGGAGATGCGCGTCAAAGCGCGCTTGATGTCAGCCTGACTCAGCACTTCACGAGTACTCAATCGGACCCCCTTCCCCGCCTCTCGGGACGGAATTTAAAGGACGTCGTGTTATCGGGATCCAGCCTAGTGGATCTGTGCCGCCGAGACGACGAGTCCTCTCGGGAGAGGTCTAGAGACCGACCGATCCCTGCATAATTCCACCGTCGATGAACACGGTGGTCGCAGTCATGTACGACGACTTGCCGGACGCCAGGAACACGACCATTTCGGCGATGTCGTCAGGCTCGGCGAGTCGACCGATGGGAATGGCGTCATCGAGTTGCTTGAGCTTCGTAGGATCCGTCGTCGTCGAGGTGTTGATCGGCGTGTCGACGGCGCCAGGCGCGACGTTGACCACTCGGATACCGTACTTGCCGAGTTCGACCCCGGCAGTGCGCGTCAGCATTCGCGTGCCGCCCTTCGAGACGCAGTACGCAATGTTGCCGGGCATCGGCCAGTCCTCGTGCACCGACGAGATGTTGATCACGAGCCCCGGGGTCTTCTGCTCGATGAACTGCTGGGCGGCGAACTGCGTGCCGAAGAAGGCGCTCTTGAGGTTCACCGCCATGACCTTCTCGAAGTCCTCTTCGGTGGTGTCGAGGATCCCTGTCCGGGTTTCGATGCCCGCGTTATTGACGATCACGTCGAGGCGACCGAACGAGTCGACGGCCGTTTTCACCATCGTGTGGAGATCAGCGGCCCTGCTGACGTCGGCCTGGACGCCGACCGCCCTGCCCCCGGCCGCCTCGATCTTGCCGATGATCTCGGTGGTCTCGTCCGGGTGGGCGACATAGTCGATGACGATGTTCGCGCCCTCACGGGCCGCGGCCACGACGATCGCTTCCCCGATTCCGGAGTTGCCACCCGTGACGATGATGGTCTTGCCTTCGAGCAGCATCCTGCGTCCGTTCCTGCGCCGCACCCTGCCGCGCTGCCTGGGACGCTACCGCCTCCGCCTCTCACGCGCTCCCAGCCGCGCGCCTGGGTCGTTGGACGCCGCTTTCGGCGAAGGGCACCGGGTATACGCGGTGCTCCGCGACGAAAGCGGTGTCGAAGCCGGTGGTGCGACTCAGGAGGCGATCGTGGTCGCGATGCGTGCGAGCAGGCCGTTCACGAAGCTGGCGGAGTCGTCGGTCGACAGGCTCTGCGCGAGTTCGACGGCCTCGGAGATCGCCACCGCGTCTGGGATCTCGTCGTTCCTGGTCAGCTCCCAGATCCCGATCCGGAGTATGGCGCGGTCGATCGTGGGCATCCGCGACAGGCTCCAGCCCTGCGAGTACGTCTCGATGAGCTCGTCAATCTCTGGACGGTTCTCGATGACGCCCTGGACGATATCGCGGGCGTAACCCCAGCTGGAGTTGCGCTCGGGGGCGTCGAGGGCCCGCTGGGTCTCTGCGACGAGTGCATCGTCGATGGAGATCTCGCGGATGTCGGCGACGTAGAGAATATCGAGGGCCCGCTTTCGGGCTTTGGTTCTGGCGCTCACCTGATCGTGACTGTTCTAGTCGTTGACGCGGCCGAGGTAGCTGCCGTCGCGCGTGTCGACCTTGACCTTGGTGCCGTTCTCGAGGAACAGGGGCACCTGGATCTCATAGCCGGTCTCGACCGTGGCGTTCTTGGTGCCGCCGGTCGAGCGGTCGCCCTGGAGGCCGGGCTCGGTGTAGGTGACCAAGAGCACCACCGAGGCGGGCAGCTCGATGTAGAGCGGGTTGCCATCGTGGAGGGCGACCTGAACGTTCTGATTCTCGAGCATGAAGTTCTTGGCGTCACCAACGACCGTCGCCGGGATGTTGATCTGGTCGTAGTCGGTGGTGTCCATGAAGACGTAGCCGTCGGCCTCCGCGTACAGGTAGGTGTACTCGCGGCGGTCGACATTGGCGAAGTCGATCTTGGTGCCGGCATTGAACGTCCGGTCGACGACCTTGCCACTCATGACGTTCTTCATCTTGGTGCGCACGAATGCGCCGCCCTTGCCCGGCTTGACGTGCTGAAACTCCACCACGTTCCAGAGCTGCCCGTCGAGGTTGAGAACGGCGCCGTTCTTGATGTCGTTGGTAGTCGCCATGCGCAGGAATTCCTTTTGTGATGAAGAAGTATGAAGGTAGCCGGTGCTCTGCAGCAGTGCTGCGGCACGGACGGCCCGTTCAGGCCACCGTCAAGTGTACCTGCAACCCGAGCGGGCACCGGAGTCGGGCCTCGCGGTCAGTCGACAACGGTCAGGAACTGCAGCACGTGCTTCGTCATCCGCTCGGCGGCTTCGGCGTCGTACGACGCAAGGCTGGAGTCGGCGAAGAGGTGCTTGTTGCCCGGATACAAGAACAGGTCGGCGTCGTCGGTGGATGCGACAAGGGCCCGTGCCGCGTCGAGGTCACCCTCGTCGACGAAATAGGGGTCGGCATCCATCCCGTGAATCTGCACCGGCACCCCGGCGGGCCACGCTCCGCCGAATTCGGACGTCGGTACGCAGGAGTGGAACAGCAGGGCGCCCGCGGCGCCCGGTCGAGTCTGGGCGAGGAGTTGGGCCGGCATGACACCCAGGGAGAAGCCGGCGTAGACGACGTTCTCGGGGAGGCCGTCTGCCGCGGCCGCGCCGCGCTGAACCACGGTGTCGAAACCGATCGAGTCGGCGTGGGCCACGCCCTCTTCGACCGTGTCGAACGTGAGACCGTCGTAGAGGTCCGGCGTCGTCACATCATGACCCTCCTCGCGGAGCCTCTCAGCGAACGCCTCCACGCCGGGAGTCAGCCCCTGGGCGTGATGAAACAGAAGTACCTGAACCATGAATATCCCTTCGACGGCATCGGCGACGGTCGTGACCTTCGATCATGGCAGCTTCGTCGCGGTGGTGACCGGGTGCCGTGCAAAATGAAGGGGATTCCGCTCGCGCGGGCGTGTTTGCGCGGTGCGTGGAGGGTGTAGTCAGCTAGGCGCGGGGCGCGACGAGACGCGTGGCGGCCGCCTCGACGGCGAAGCGGTAGGAGTCGAGGCCGAGGCCGGCGATGAGTCCGGTCGACACCGCGGACACTACGCTGGCCTGCCGTTGATCGTCGCGGCCCGGTTTGGTCGGATGCACTTCGATCAGAGGCAGCCCTGCCTCGACGACGAGGGCGGCGGCATCGCGCAGCGCGTAGGAGTAATGGTTGAAGGCCGCCGGGTCGAGAACGACTCCCCAGCGGCGATCAACGGCCTCGAACAGCCAGGAGATCAGCTGCGCTTCGTCGTCGGTCTGGCGGAACTCGACCGCGACCCCGTCGACGATGCCGTCGAGCTCTGAGCGGAGGTCGGTCACGGGCGTCTGACCGACGTCGCGCGGCCGCCCGGGGAAAAGCGCGGGGAGCGGGCCGGCAACGACGAGGACTGTCGTCACGAACCGATCTCCTGGTAGGCGGCGAAGAGCAGGGCGTCTTCGGGCGCCTGGAGCACGGTCGGCTTGGCGACATCGTCGAGAACGATGAAACGCAGCATGCCGGCGCGCGCCTTCTTGTCGCGCTGCATGGTCGCGAGAAGGGTCTGCCAGCGGCCGACCGGGTAACTGATCGGCAGGCCCAGCGACGTAAGGATGGAGCGATGCCGGTCGACGACCTCGTCGGAGAGTCGGCCCGCCAGGCGCGAGAGCTCTGCAGCGAACACCATTCCGACCGAGACGGCGGCGCCGTGCCGCCACTGGTAGCGCTCGGCGTGTTCGATCGCGTGGCCGAGGGTGTGACCATAGTTGAGGATCTCGCGCAGGCCGCTTTCTTTGAAGTCTTCACCAACGACACGGGCCTTGAGCGCGATCGAAAGTTCGACTACGCGCCGGAACTCGGGTGTGGTGGGGTCGATCGCTCGATCGACGTCGCGTTCGATGACGTCGAGGATCTCGGGTTCGGCGATGAAACCCGCCTTCACGACCTCCGCGAACCCCGCGACGATCTCGTTGCGAGAGAGCCCGTCGAGCAGATCGAGGTCGGCGAGGACGGCAACGGGAGCATAGAACGACCCCACGAGGTTCTTGCCCTCGTTGGTATTGATTCCGGTCTTGCCGCCCACGCTCGCGTCGACCATGCCGAGCACCGTCGTCGGCAGCTGGACGAGCTGGACCCCGCGCAGCCATGTTGCCGCAACGAATCCGGCGAGGTCAGTGGTCGCGCCCCCGCCGAGTCCGACGATCGCATCGGTCCGCGTGAAGTCGGCCTGGCCCAGGAGCTGCCAGCAGAAGGACGCGACCTCAACCCGCTTGCCGGCCTCGGCGTCGGGGATCTCGGCCATGAGGGCTTCGTAACCGGCCTCGATGAGGCGACCACGGAGATCCTCGGCCCTCTCGGCGAGCG
>JAODMX010000089.1 GCA_025464735.1 Frondihabitans sp.
TCGTGTGGGCGGCCGCATAGCGGACCAGGTCGCGCGCGGTACTCGTGAATCCCGTCGCCGCTGCCATCGCGCGCGTGTCGACATGCCGGATCACGCGTGTGCGCTCCTGGCTCAGGTGCAGTGGACCGTGGCCGGCCGCATAGTCGGACGCTCGCTCGGGCAGGTACTCCGGGCTGGTGTCGGCGAGGCCCAGGGGCTCGATCACCAGCTCGTCGACGGCCTCGCCGTACGACTTGCCGGTCGCGCGGGAAAGGAGGAGGCCGAGCAGCGAATAGCCGATGTTGGAGTACTTGAGTCGGGTCGAGGGCGCGATCACGTCGGAGCGGTCGCGGATGATGGCGAGGAGCTCGTTCTCGTCGGGGAATGGTCGCGCCAGCGACCAGTAGTCGGCGTCATAGCCATCGCGGATCACTCCGCTGGCGTGCGACAGCAGGTCGCGAACGGTGTAGGCGCCGGCGGGCACGTCTGCGAGTTCGGGCACGAAGGTCGCCACGACATCGTCGAGCCGGATCGCGCCACGCTCGGCCAGGATCATCGTCGCGGTCGCCGTGAAGGTTTTCGAGTGCGAGGCGATTCGAAACAGGTGCTTCTCCGTGAGAAGCTCGCCACTCGAGAGATCCGCGATGCCCCACGCACCGGAGGCAAGGACCCGCCCCTTGAGGCCGATCGCCCACTGTACGCCCGGGGTGCGCGTCGCCCACGCACGGTATTCGATCCACGCGCGGACGTAGTCGAGGGTGCCTTCGAAGTGGGGAGCCGGAACGGGGACGGAGTCGGTCATGCGGAGATCTTTCTGGTTCGGTGGAGACACGTGGTCGACGATGTCACCGTCGGCCGCGCTTGGGGTCGAGGGTCTGGCGGAGCCCATCGCCGAGCAGGATGATGCTCAGCACCGTCACGGCGAGGAAGAGCGCCGGGAACACCAGCAGGTGCGGATGCGCCTGGAACTCCGGCTGCGCACTCGCCAACTGCAGACCCCACGAAATCGCGGGCGCCTGCAGTCCGATGCCGAGGTAGGTCAATGACGACTCGGCGACGATCACGGATCCGACCATGATCGTCCCGACGACGAGCAGCGGCGACAGCGAGTTGGCCAGGATATACCGCATCACCAGCCGGAACTCACCGAGTCCCATGGCCCGAGCTGCCAGCACGTACTCGGCGGACTTGACCGAGCGGACTCCGGTACGGACAAGCCTTGCCATCAGCGGCCAGGCGAAGACCGCGAGGGCCACCGAAACCGACCAGATGGTCCGCGTCGGGAACGCGCTCAGCAGGATGATGGCACCGAGGAGGAACGGGAACCCGAGGAACACGTCGGTCACACGCGAGATGACAATGTCCAGGATCCCGCCGTAGAGACCCGCGATCGTGCCGAAGACGATCGCGACGACGGAGGCCATCAGCGTGGTGAGCAGTCCGATGGTCAGCGAGGTGCGGGTGCCGTACACGACGTTCGCATACAGGTCACATCCCTGCACGTCGCGACCGAACGGGTGCCCGGGCGATGCGGACGCCGCCGAGTCCCCGAGCTGGCAGACGAACGGATCCCCGTGCCCGAACAGCCCGGCGACGGCACCCGGGAAGATCGCGACGACGGCCAGGAGAACGAGGATCACGGCCGGGATCAGCACGCCCGGCGTGGTCAGCAGCCGTCGGACGATGCGGTCAGGCATGCGAGATCCTCGGGTCGAGGAGATTGTGCACGATGTCGACGATCA
Organism: Frondihabitans sp.; assembly: GCA_025464735.1. The sequence goes on from JAODMX010000089.1 coordinate 1,722, forward strand.
CGTTGGTCACCAGGAAGATCAGGATCAGGGCGGTCGAGATTCCGACGACGGTCGGGCCTTCATGGCTACGGACCGCGGTGAAGAGCAGGTTTCCAACACCCGGAAGGTTGAAGATCCCCTCGACCACCACAGAGCCGCCGAGCAGATAACCGAGGTCCGTGGCCAGGTAGGTGACCGTCGGGATCATCGAGTTGCGAAAGACGTGCACACCGACGATGCGTCCGCGCCCGATCCCTCGCGCGCTGGCGGCCCGCACATAGTCGGAAGCGAGGCTCTCGATCATCGACTCTCGCGTCAGCCGTGAGACCGCCGCGAGCCCGAAGACGGCGATGACGAGCGCGGGAACGACGTACGACGTCGGCCAGCCCGAAGTCGTTCCCGTGATCGGAAACCACTTCAGCTTCACGCCGAGCACGAGCTGCGCGACGACGCCGAGAACGAAGACGGGGATCGCCGAGACGAGCACGGTGCCGAACAGCACCGAGCGGTCGATCCAGGTGTTGTTGCGGAGGGCTGCGAGCGCGCCGAGGCCGATGCCCAGCACCAGCTCGAACAGCCAGGCCGTGAGCGCGAGGGTGATCGTGACGGGCCAGCGTGAGGCCATCAGCTGGCCGACGGGCTGGTCGGTGAAGTTGGTGCCGAACTGCAGGTGCACGAGGCCGTTCAGGTAGTGCAAGTACTGCTGCCAGAGGGGGAGGTCGAGATCGTACTTGTGCCTCAGCGTGGCGATCACGGAGGCCGAGAGTTGATGGTCACCGGCGAGCTGCGAGATGGGGTCTCCCGGCAGCGCGAAGACCGCCGCATAGATGAAGAAGGTCACACCGAAGAAGACGATGATCGTGCTGCCGAGCTGGCCGGCGATGCGTCGGGCGAGCTTCATGCCTGCCCGCGTCCGCCGTGGCCGCCGTGCGCGAGCCCGGCAGCAGGCGGCACGGCGGCAGGGGCCACGGCGCTCGGGGCCACGGCGTTGGCCGCCGCCAGGATCGACCCGTATTGCACGCCGACGAGAGCCATCAGCGGGGCCGGGGTCGCATCGTCGGCGACACCGGGTTCGGCCAACCACGCCTCGTAAAGGGCGACGGCATCGGCGTGGACGGCACGGAGCGCCGGGCCGGCAGTCCCGGCACCGACCTCGGCCGACAGAGCCCGAACGAGCATGCCGCCGTACCGATAGCGGAAGCAGGTGATGAGGTCCGCGCAGCTGAACACCTCGGCGACCGTCGCGGGTCGCGCCGACTCGGCGGCCCCCGCTCGGATCCGCTCGGAGTCGGCGATCGACTGCAGCGCCGGGACGAACGCGCGGGTCGCCCGCACGAATGAGGTATCGAGTCGCAACAGCGGCTCGGCGCGGTTCAGGAGTTCGCCCAGGCTCTGGGCGGTTTCCCCCAGCTGCGTTGACATCCGCAGGACAACGTCGCGGTAGCTTTCGTCACTCCGGCCGGTATCGGCCGCGGCCGGATGGACCCAGTAGGGCAGCTCAGCGACCAGCGAGAGGGTGCCGTGTTTCGACGTGTACTCGCCCGACGACGATCCGCCGATCTGCCCGGTCGGGTCGACGCCGAGAGTCTCCAACCAGTCGTAGGCATCGGCGATGGTGCCCATGTCGTAGACGGCCGGAGCATAACTGCGAAGATATGGCGACTCGGGCTCGCCTTCGTCGAGCGGCAGGCCGAAGGCACCCGGCAGTGCGCGCAGGGCGTCCGCCAGCCCCGGCTCGTCACGATTGAGGTAGTAGTAGACCCCGCCCATCTCACCATTGTGGAGCGCGACATAGAGCGCAGGACGCGTGGCGTCGAGCAGACGCATCAACGCGAGGGTCTCAGGCATGACCTCGTCGAAGTACGCGTTCTTGTAGTCGGTCGGAAATGTCCACTCGACCTGCTCGTTCGGTG
>JAODMX010000099.1 GCA_025464735.1 Frondihabitans sp.
CACCGAACATCCGCGCACCGTGATGTGCTCGTACAACCGCATCAACGGCGTGCCCGCCGCGGAGAACCGCTGGCTGCTCACCACGGTGCTGCGTGACGAGTGGGGGTTCGCCGGCGCGGTCGTCTCCGACTGGGGCGCCGTCGAGCACCGCGCGCCCGCGCTCGCCGCCGGCATGGATCTCGAGATGCCCGGGCCGCAGCCCACCAGCGTCGACGACGTCGTGCGCGCCATCGAGGCGGGCGAGTTCGCCGAGTCGGTTCTCGATGCGAGCGTCGGTCGCATCCGGGCCCTCGCCGCGCACCGGGCGGCGGCGCTGGCCGCCTTCGACGCCGACGCGCATCATCAGCTCGCCCGGGATGCCGCAGCCGAGTCGATCGTGCTGCTGCGGAACGAGGGCGGCATCCTGCCACTCGAGGCGGGGCGGCCCGTCGCCGTGATCGGCGAGTTCGCGCGCACACCGCGCTACCAGGGTGCCGGCAGTTCGCAAGTGGTGCCGACCCGGCTGGACGATGCACTCGGTGCCATCCAGGCGATCGCCCCGACCGAGTTCGCCGACGGTGTGGACATTGCCGAAGCCGCGGCCCTGGCGGCGCAAAGCGACACCGTCATCCTCTTCGTCGGGCTGCCGGCAGAAGACGAGTCCGAGGGCTATGACCGCACCCATCTCGACCTGCCCGCCTTGCAGCTCGAACTGATCTCCGCGGTCGCCGCCGCCAACCCGCGCACGGTCGTGGTGTTGAGCAACGGCGGCGTGGTTTCGCTCGAGCCCTGGCATGACTCGGTGCCGGCGATCGTCGAGGGCTGGCTGCTCGGGCAGGCCGGCGGCGGCGCGATGGCCGACCTGCTGTTCGGCCTGATCGAGCCGAGTGGACGGCTCGCGGAGAGCATCCCGTTGCGGCTGCAGGACACCCCGTCCTTTCTCAACTTTCCCGGTGCCGACGACCACGTGCTCTACGGCGAGCGCATCTTCGTCGGCTACCGCTACTACGAGACGGTCGAGGTTCCCGTCCGCTATCCCTTCGGCCACGGGCTGACCTACACGACCTTCGACTACAGCGACCTCGCGGTATCGCATTCCTCTGCCACGGTGACGGTGACGAACACGGGCACGCGGCAGGGGCACGATGTGGTGCAGGTCTACGTCTCGGCCCCGGATGCCGGCCGGCCACGGCGAGAACTCCGCGGCTTCGCCCGGGTCAGCCTCGCACGCGGCGAATCGCGCACGGTGAAGATCCCGCTCGACGCCCGCTCGTTCAGCAAGTGGGACTCGGGCGAGTGGCTCGAAACCGCCGGAGATCACCGGGTCGAGATCGGCCGCTCGGCGCACGACATCGTGCTGACCGCGCCCCTGACGATCCGCAGCCCGCGCCGGATGCGGCTCACCATGGACTCGCGCATGAGCGACTTCCTCGCGAACCCCGTCATCGGGCCGATCCTTCGCGCCGCGTCGGGCGGCCGGGTGGACGGCGGCACGAAACTGCTCGACATGGTCGCCTCGGTGCCGCTGAGCCGTCTGGCGCGGTTCCCCGGGGTGGGAAGTCAGCTGGCCCGGCTGGGACTGTTGCTTCCCCTCGCGAACAACCGCGTCATCCGCCGGATCGCCGGCTGGTTCACGCCTAAAAAGGTTAAGTTGCGCACAACTTAATTGGGTGCAATAGTTGTGGCATGGTCCCGACGCTCGAAGAACAGATCTGCTTCGCCCTGTACAGCGCCTCGCGCGCGCTGACCGCCCGCTACCGGGAACTTCTCGAGCCACTCGGCATCACCTATCCGCAGTACCTCACGCTGCTGGTGCTGTGGGAAACCGGTTCGGCGACGGTCAGCACCCTCGGCGAACGACTGCGCCTCGACTCCGGCACGCTGTCGCCGCTGCTGCGCCGCCTCGAACAGGCGGGACTGATCACACGATCGAGGCAGGCGGATGACGAACGGGTCGTGCACGTGACCCTCACCAGCGCGGGCACCGAGCTCCGCTCCCGCGCCGCCTCGGTACCCGAGGCGATCTGCGCCTCGACCGGCCTGGCCCTCGACGATCTCGCCGCCCTGCGGGACCAGGTCGCGCTGGTCGGGGAATCGGTCAGAGCCTCCCTCTAATCTCCATCAATCCGGCAATCCCCAACAAGTAAGGAATCACCATGCCAACACGCACCGCACGCACCGCCTGGAACGGAAGCCTCGAAACCGGCGGCGGGCAGGTCGAGCTCACCAGTTCGAAGCTCGCCACCTTCGACGTCTCCTTCCCGAAGCGAGCCGCTGAGGAGGCGAACGGCTTCACCAGCCCGGAGGAGCTGCTCGCCGCCTCGCACTCCGCCTGCTACGCCATGCAGCTCTCCGCCATGCTCGGCGGTGCCGGCGCAACTGTCGAGTCGCTCGATGTGAAGGCCGATGTCTCGCTCGGCGCCGACCCGGCCGGCGGCTTCAAGCTCACCGGCATCGCCCTCACCGTCCGCGGCGAGGTCACCGGCATCGACGAGGCGACCTTCCTGCAGTGCGCCAATGACGCGAAGGC
>JAODMX010000130.1 GCA_025464735.1 Frondihabitans sp.
GGTCGAGAAGGATGCTGTGGTCGGGGTGCGTGAATGAATGGGAGACAACGGCACTTATCGGGTCCCCGTCGTCGGCGTCGTCTGCCAGGTCCAGTCGGCCACCTCCGGCGAGTCCTCGCCGTGCTCGCGTGTGTAGGCGCGCGCGCGGATCCTGCCGTCCTGCATCTTCTGACGCAGCTGGCCCTCCTTCGCGGCGAGCCCTGGCACCCGGTCGAGGACGTCCATGACAAGCCGGTAGCGGTCAAGGTCGTTGAGCATCACCATGTCGAACGGTGTCGTGGTAGTGCCCTCCTCGATGTAGCCGCGCACATGGAGGTTGTCGTGCCCGTGGCGACGGTAGGTCAGACGATGGATAAGCCACGGATAGCCGTGGTACGCGAAGATCACCGGCTTGTCGGTGGTGAAGAGGGCGTCGTACTCGAGGTCGGAGAGCCCGTGCGGGTGCTCGCCCTCGCTCTGAAGGCGCATGAGGTCGACGACGTTCACGACCCGCACGCGGAGCCACGGAACGTGCTCTCTCAGGATCGAAGCAGCCGCCAGAGTCTCCAGCGTCGGCACGTCGCCGGCGCAGCCCAGCACTACGTCGGGCTCGAGGCCTTCGACCTCCGTTCCCGCCCACTGCAGCAAGCCGATCCCCCGCGTGCAGTGGTCGATCGCCTCGGCCATGGTCAGCCAGTTCTGCTCGACCTGCTTGCCGGCGACAACCACGTTGACGTAGTCGACACTGCGCAGGCAGTGGTCGTACGTGGAAAGGAGCGTGTTGGCATCGAAGGGTAGATAGACGCGAACGACGTCGGCCTTCTTGTTGACGACGTGGTCGATGAACCCAGGATCCTGGTGCGAGGCGCCATTGTGATCCTGCCGCCAGACGTGCGAGCTGAGCAGGTAGTTGAGCGACGCGATGGGGCGCCGCCACGGGATCTGCCTCGACGACTTCAGCCACTTGGCGTGCTGGTTGAACATCGAGTCGACGATGTGGATGAACGCCTCGTAGGAGTTGATGACTCCATGTCGACCCGTGAGGAGGTAGCCCTCGAGCCAGCCCTGGCACTGGTGTTCACTCAGCATCTCGACAATGCGGCCGCTCCGCGCGAGGTGGTTATCGAGGTCGTCCATCAGCTCGAAGCCGGCGTCCCACTGCTTATCGCTCACTTCGAACACGGCCTGAAGGCGATTGGACGCGGTTTCGTCGGGCCCGAAGATCCGGAAGTTGTCGGGATTTGCCACGATGACATCGCGAAGCCAGGTTCCGAGAACGTGGGTCGCCGAACTGGACGTGGCGCCGGGAGCTGGGACGTCGACGGCGTAGTCGCGGAAGTCGGGCAGGTGCAGATCACGGCGCAGAAGGCCGCCGTTGGCCACAGGGTTGGCACTCATCCGGCGATCCCCCGTCGGTGCGAGAGCCGTCGCAAGCGCGACCGGCGTACCGTGCGCGTCGAACAGCTCCTCAGGGCGGTAGGACCGCATCCACGTCTCCAACACCTCGAGATGCTCTGGCGTATCGCGCGCGTTCGTGAGCGGCACTTGGTGGGCACGCCAGTTGCCCTCGGCGGGATGCCCGTCGATGACTTTGGGGCAGGTCCACCCCTTGGGGATCCGCAGGATGATCATCGGCCAGGCGGGCCTGGATCCGTGAGGTTGCCCGGCGGCCGCGTCGGCTTTGATCCGTGAGATCTGGTTGAGAACGACGTCGAGGGTTTCGGCGAAGCGCCGGTGGACTTCGATCGGATCCTCGTCGTCGAATCCCCCAGAGACCAGGTAGGGGGTGTACCCGTAGCCGCGCATGAGGTCAAGCAGCTCCGCCTCGGGGATGCGGGCGAGCACCGTCGGGTTCGCGATCTTGAACCCGTTCAGGTGCAGGATCGGTAAGACAACCCCGTCCCGGAGCGGGTCGACGAACTTGTTGGCGTGCCAACTCGTCGCCAACGGACCCGTCTCTGCTTCGCCATCCCCCACGACAGCCGCGACCAGAAGGTCGGGGTTGTCGAAGACCGCTCCGTAGGCGTGCGACAGGGAGTACCCGAGCTCACCGCCCTCGTGGATGGAGCCGGGAGTCTCGGGAGCGACGTGGCTGGGGATCCCTCCCGGAAAGGAGAACTGGCGAAACAACTTCCTCACACCGTCGGTCGTCTGGTCGATGTCGTCGTACACCTCGCTGTAGGTACCGTCGAGGTAGGCGTTCGCGACCATGCCCGGGCCGCCGTGCCCAGGGCCGGTGACGTAGATGGTGTTCAGATCGCGTTCTTGGATGACGCGGTTCAGGTGCGCGTAGATGAAGTTGAGGCCCGGGGTGGTTCCCCAGTGGCCTAGCAGCCGGGGTTTGATGTGCTCGCGGAGCAGTGGTTCCCGGAGCAGAGGGTTGTCAAGAAGATAGATCTGCCCCAGGGAGAGATAGTTGGCGGTTCGCCACCACGTGTTCAGTTTGTCCAGCATCTCGGCCCCGGGAACGTGCGTCGCACGTGACGGCCAACTGGTGGCGTGAGTCCGCGTGTCATCGTTTCTGAGAAGCGTCATGGCTGATGCCGCTCAGGCGAAGAAGCCGAGGGGCTTCGGGTCGTGGTTGTCGAGCACGTTCTTCACTTCCTGGTAGTTGTGAAGGGTCTGCTGGTCGGTCTCGCGGCCGTATCCGGACTGCTTGTAGCCGCCGAATCCTGCACCGGCCGGGTACTGGTTGTAGGTGTTGACCCAGACGCGGCCGGCCTTGATGTCTTGACTGGCCTCGTAGGTGATGTCGGTGTTACGACTCCAGACACCGGATCCAAGGCCGTAGATGGTGTCATTGGCGATGTCAATGGCGTCCTGGTAGTCCTCGAACGTGGCGACGGTGACGACGGGGCCGAAGATCTCTTCCTGGAAGACGCGCATGTCGTTGGTGCCCTTGAAGACGGTCGGCTCGATGAAGTAACCACCGGCGAGGTCGCCGTCGAGGTGGAGGGGCGCCCCTCCGGCGAGAACCTCGCAGCCTTCTTCGGGGCCGAGCTTCAAGTAGCCGCTAATCTTCTCGAGCTGGTCCGCACTGTTCTGCGGCCCCATCTCCGTTGCGGTGTCGAGGGGGTCGCCGACGACGATCCTCTTCACGCGGGCGACCGACTCCTCCAAGAACCCGCGGGCGACGAGTCCGCTCTGCAGCAGGGCCCGCGACGGGCACGAGCAGATCTCGCCCTTGTTCAACGCGAACATGGTGAATCCCTCGATGGCCTTGCGGTAGAAGGCGTCACGGTCATCGGCGACATCGTCGAAGAACAGGTTCGGGGACTTCCCACCGAGTTCCATGGTCGAGGGAATGATGTTCTTGATCGCGTACTGCATGATGGTCCGCCCGACGTCGGTGGAGCCCGTGAAGGCGACCTTGCCGACCCCGTCGTGCTCGACGAGCGCCTGCCCGAGTTTTGCACCCGAGCCGTTGACGATGTTGACCACTCCGGCCGGCAGGATGTCCTGGATCAGCTCCATCAGGTAGAGGATCGAGATCGGAGTATTGCTCGCAGGCTTCATCACCACGGTATTTCCCGCCGCGAGAGCGGGTGCGAGCTTCCACGCCGCCATCAACAGCGGAAAGTTCCACGGGATGATCTGGGCGACGACACCGATCGGCTCATAGAAATGATAGGAGACGAGATCGGCCGACAGCTTCTTGATCGTTCCCTCCTGGGTGCGGATCGCCGCAGCGAAGTAGCGGAAGTGATCGATGACGAGGGGAATGTCGGCGCCGAGGGTCTCCCTGATTGGCTTGCCGTTCTCCCACGACTCGAGCACCGCGATGCTCTGGAGGTTGGCCTGGAGGCGATCGGCAATCGACGTCAGCACCGCCGCGCGGTCGGTGGTCGACGTGGCGGCCCACCCCGGAAATGCGCGCTGGGCAGCCGCGACGGCGAGATCGATGTCGTCGACTGTGGACCGGGCGTACTCGGCGAACGGCTGCCCAGTGGCCGGGGCCAGGTCGTTGCCGTAGTTGCCGGCCTTAGGGGAGATCCACTCGCCGCCGATGAAGTTGTCGTACCGGGTCTTGAGGGGCACGATGCTGCCCGTCGAGCCCGGGCGGACGTAGACGATGGGCGACTTGGCTTCGGTTGTCGACGTGGTGACGGTGCCGGTCTTCAGGTCGTGGTCTGCATAAATGGTCATTGTGGGCTTCCTTCGTTGGGTAGGGGGCGCTAGTGGCGGGTCAGGCGGTGACGTACTGCTTGACGGCGAGCTCGACGTCAGTGAGGCCCTTTTTCGCGTCGGCGAAGAGCATTCCGGTCTTCGGATCCGAGAACAGATCGTTCGGGATTCCGGCGTATCCGGGGCTCATCGACCGTTTGATGACGATGACCGACTTGGCGTGGTCGACGTCGAGGATCGGCATGCCCGACACCGCGTTGCCCGGTCGGCGGGCAACCGGGTTGGTGACGTCGTTCGCACCGATCACAAGGGCGACGTCACAGGTGTCGAACGCGGCGTTGGCCTCGTCGAGCTGCAGCATCTGCGTGTAGGGGACGTTCGCCTCGGCGAGAAGAACATTCATGTGCCCGGGCATGCGTCCCGCCACTGGATGGATCGCGTATTTGACGTCGATACCGTGGTCGGTCAGGAGCTTCGCGAGGTCGGCGACCTCGTGCTGTGCCTGGGCTGCGGCCAGGCCGTAACCCGGCACGATCATCACGTGCTGGGCGTAAGCGAGCTGCAGGCCGACGTCGTCAGCGGTGACCTCGCGGACGTTCGTAGCCGCTGCTCCGGGCCCCGCGGTGGGGGCGATCGAGTCTCCGGTTCCGAACCCGCCGAGGATGATGCTGACGACGGAACGATTCATGGCCTGGGCCATCTGCAGCGTCAGAATCGTACCCGCGGCTCCCACGAGGGCGCCGGCGATGATCATGGCCTGGTTGTCGATAGCAAAACCGGCGAAGGCGACGGCAAGCCCGGTAAAGGCGTTGAGAAGTGAGACGACGACCGGGGCATCGGCACCGCCGATCGGCAGCACCATCAGTACTCCGAGGGCGAGAGCGGCGACCAGCAGAACGATGAGAAGAGTGACGCTTCGAGGCTCGATCGCCACGAGCACGGCGGCCAGCACTGCGATGACGACGATGAGCACGTTGACCACGCGTCCGCCTCTGAACTGCAACGGTTTGCCGGAGATGATCCCCTGCAGCTTGCCGGCCGCAACGAGCGAACCGGAGAGTGTCACGCCGCCGATGAGAACGTCGAGAACGATGGGGATCGACGAGTCGAGCGAGACTGTGATTCCGGGCGCACGTCGCACGAAGTCCGCAAGGGCCACGGTGGCAGCGGCTCCGCCACCGACCGCGTTGAAAAGGCTGACCAGCTGGGGAACATCGGTCATCTTCGTGGTGCGGGCCCGGACGAAGCCGAAGGCGCCGCCGGCGAGCAGCCCGACGACCAAGGCGCTCCAGCCCCAGACGCTGCCGCCTGTCGTGGACACGGCGTAGATGAGCGTGACGACGATGGTCACGACCATGCCGGCTGCCGAGACCAGGTTGCCGCCGCGCGCCGTGGAGGGCGTTCTCATCCGGTGCAGCCCGATGACGAACAACATGGCTGCGACGAGGTACGCAACGCCGACGACGAATTCGAACGGGGTCATGAGGTCTTCTCCGGGATGGCGGGGCTGGTCGGGCTCGCCGCAGGCGCGGCGGGGCGGCTGAACATTTGCAGCATGCGGTCCGTGACGACGTAGCCGCCGACGACGTTGGCCGCAGCAAGCGCGGCCGCAATCGCCGTCAGGACGTACCCGATTGGGCTGTCAGCGACGGCGGCGACAACGATCGCCCCGGCGACAACGGCGCCGTGGATCGCATTCGCCCCCGACATCATCGGGGTATGGAGGGTGGAGGGGATCTTCGAGATCACTTCGAACCCGACGAGCAGGCTGAGGATGAAGATGGCCAGATTCGAGAACAGGGTTTCGGTCATGAGACAGGTGCTTTCACAGGCGTTGCGGGGAGTGCCGGCGTCAGTTGGCCGTCGTGGCCGAGGACGACGGCCGAGTGAATCTCGTCGGCCGGGTCGATCGCGATGACACCGTCGGTGGTCAGTGAGGTCACCATTGCGAGAACATTGCGGGCGTACATGTGGGATGACGAGGTGGCGAGATCGGAGGCGAGGTTGCCGGCTCCGATGACCACCACTCCCCCGTCGGTGACGACGTGCTGGCCGTCGACCGAACCGGCGACGTTTCCGCGCTGGTCGGTGGCGGCGAGGTCGATGCACACCGAGCCCGGGGCGAGTGCGGCGAGCGTTGCAGCAGTCACCAGGAGGGGTGGCGTTCGGCCCGGGACCTTCGCCGTCGTGATGATGACGTCGAATGACTCCAGGTGCGTCGACAGTTCGTCCTGCTGCTGGACGGCCTCTTCGGCTGTCATCGCGCGGGCGTAACCACCGGCACCGCCGCCCTCCGCGATGGAGGAGGTGAGGAACGCCGCGCCGAGGGACTCGACTTCGCCGCGTGAGGCCGGGCGGACGTCGTATCCGGTGACGACGGCGCCGAGGCGTTTGGCGGTTCCGATGGCCTGGAGACCGGCGACGCCGGCCCCGATCACGATCACCTTCGCTGGTCGGGCCGTACCGGAGGCGGTGATCATCATGGCGAAGTACCGATCGAATGACGCGGCCGCGAGGATGCCGGCGCGATAGCCGGCCGTGCTGGCCTGAGAGCTGACGGCGTCCATCGCCTGAGCGCGGCTGATCGTGCGGGGAAGCATCTCGAAGGCGACGACGGTCACACCTCGAGCTGCGAGGTCCGCGACGACGTCTGAGTTCGTGAGCGGTTCGAGCAGGCCGAGGAGCATCTGCCCGGAACGCAGGGCCGCGGCAAGTGCGGCATCCGGCGGTCGGACCACGGCTAGGACGTCGCTCTTCGCGATGACGTCGTCGCGAGAGACGAGTGAGGCTCCCGCTTTCTCGTAGGCGGAGTCGGGAAAACTAGCCGCTGTGCCCGCGCCCTTCTCGACGACAACTGCGAAGCCTTTGGCGATGAACGCCGCGGCTCCGTCGGGGTCGAGAGCGACGCGTCGTTCGCGATCGGCCGTCTCCCGAACGGCACCGACGGTGAGGGTCGAGGGTGGTGCGGAATCACTGGGTGAGGTCATGGCTCGAGTCTCGATCCCACGACAACGGCTTCACAGTGCCGAAGGTCCCGCCGTTCCGTCCGAGCCCTTCGACACTGCCGGGACCTTCGGCCCTGCCGGGACCCGCACGCGCCTGGAACGCTGAGCACGAAGGCGAATCCGTGCACGCGCCGCTCTATCGGGCGGGCCAGTTGGGTCGACCTCGAACCTCAGAAAGGGTT
>JAODMX010000154.1 GCA_025464735.1 Frondihabitans sp.
CCACGGCCATATTTGCTGTAGACCCATTGGATGATCTCTTCGCGCCGGTCGGAGTCGAAGTCCACGTCGATGTCCGGCTCCTCCTCTCTAAGGGAGGAGAGGAACCGTTCGAAGGGGAGTTGGTAGAAGATCGAGTCGACAGCGGTGATGTTCAGCAGGTAGCAGACCGCGCTGTTCGCGGCCGATCCGCGACCTTGGCAGAGGATGCCGCGGCGGCGGGCTTCGGCGACGATGTCGTGGACGATGAGGAAGTAGCCGGGGAAGTCCTTAGTCTCGATCACGGCCAGTTCGTTCTCGATCCGCTTCCGATCCGGATCCGACAGGTTCGGATATCGCACCGGCACGGCGTCCCACACCAGCTTGCGGAGGTACGACATCGGTGTGTGCCCGTCTGGGACATGCTGCTTTGGCAGGGCCGGTTTGGCGCGACGGAGAGAGAAGGCGAGCTCGTCGGCCAGCTCCACGGTTCGCTCGATCGCACCGGGGTAGCGGGCGAACCGCTCGCGCATCTCTTCTCCGGACCGCAGATGCGCGGCACAGGAAGCGGGTAACCAGCCGTCCAGTTCGTCGAGGCTCCGATTGGCCCGCACCGCCGACACCGCTGCGGCGAGGTGGTGTTGCGCCGGGGATGCGAAGTGGACGTTGTTGGTTGCGACCACCGGGAGCCCGCGTGCGTGCGCCAACTCGGCGAGGGCGTCGTTATGGGTGGTGTCGAGTGGGCTGAGGTGGTCGATCAGCTCGACGTTCACATTTTCTGAGCCGAAGAGAGCGACCAGTCGGTCGAGTTCGCGCCCTGCGGCATCCGCCCCCTCTCGGAGCAGCGCCTGGCGGACGGCACCCTTGCGGCAGCCGGTCAGGATGACCCAGTGTCCGGCGGCGCGAGCGGCGAGATCGTCCAACTCGTAGACCGGGCGGCCCTTCTCCCCACCCGTTAGCTGGGCGTGGGTGAGCGCCGATGCCAGCCGGTGATATCCCTCCTCACCTCGGGCCAGCACGAGCAGGTGGGTTCCTTCGGGGTCGGCCTCGCCGTTTTGTGGACTGGACAGACTGAGCGAGAGTTCTGCGCCGAAGATGGTTTTGACCGAGGTGCTCTCGGCGGCTTCGGCGAAGCGGACGATGCCGTAGAAGCCGTCATGGTCGGTGATCGCCAGGGCGTGCAGACCGAGCCGCTCGGCCTCCTCGACCAACTCCTCCGACGAGGAAGCCCCATCGAGGAAGCTGAAGCTGGAGTGGGCATGCAACTCGGCGTAGGGGACGGGGTTGACGGGGCGTTCGATTTTCGGCGCGACGTAAGGGCCGCGCTTCAACGACCAAGCCGGGCTGTCGCCGCCGTCCACCCCGACAGGCATCTGCCGGGGTCGGCGCACGTCGCTGAGGGTCCGTTCGAGTTCGGACCACTTGATCGGCGGGTTGTTGAAACCCATCAGTCATACCGCCCTTCGGCCCACCAGCCGTCGCCGTCGAGGACGAGCAGCCACGCCTCGCCGGAAGCGTCGACGACTTGAAACCGGTGGATATCGAGGGCTGCTGCGGTGTCCCACCACCGTTGCTCAACCGACCATGGCCCCGCCCAGGTGCTGAGGACACGGCGGGCTCCGGCCTGCGACACCATGACCGCAGGGGAACCGCTCAGCTTGCCGCGCTTGTCTATTGTCACGGCTCGCCCGTCGGCGTCTTCGACCTGCAACGGACGCGGCGGCTCATAAACGGTCGCCGGCGCAGGGGACGGTAGCGCTCCCGGCCAGGGCTGCCGGGGTTCGCGTTCGGCGATCGGGCGGTCGCCCCACGGAACGAGCGTCTGTCGCTCCCGAGAGGTCCGGCCACCGGCAAGCTTTGCCGTCAGTACCCCTTCGTGGCCGAGTAGCCCCTGCACCCGAGAGAACCCGGAATGCACGAGCTCATCTGCACCTGCGCCCCACAGCCCGTGTTCGTGCGCGCCGACCGGATCGACCGCATCCGGGCTCAGCCGCACTCGAGCGACCGCGGAGGTCAACTCGCTCTGCGTCGTGGTGGATCGAGTTGCGCGTTGCAGCTGCCAGCGCGCCCGGTCAACCACTTCGGACGCAGTGAACGAGCGCGGATGCAGCCAGACACGCTCGCTCACCTCGCCCTCCTCGCCGACGAGCTCTACCCGCAGCGCGGTGCAGACGAGTCTGGCATCGAGAAGCGCCGCGACGAACTGTTCAGAAGCGGCCCGGATCCCAAATGCGACCTGGTCGGCCCCCTCCAGCGGCGGCTCGAACTCAATGACCACGTCCTGGTCGCGAGGTGGGATGCGCGGCGTTGCCGAGCGCGGATCTTTGCCCCCGGCCAGAGCGTGCAGTCGGACGCCGCCCGGCCCGAAGCGGGCAGCGACATCCTCGGCCCCGAGAGCAGCGAACTGCCCCAGAGTTCGAATGCCGAGTCGGGGGAGCAGTGCGGCCAGCTCCGGCTGCTCCAGGAGCGCTATCGGCAGCGGCGCGAGGAAGGCCGCCGCCGTGTCGGGCGGCACGATTGTGATCGGATCAGCCGTGCCGGCCGGAGCCCACCGGGCCGCCCGTTCTGCCGCGAACAGGCCGTCCGCGATGCCGACTCGGGCGCTCGGAACGCCGCACTCGGTGACTTTGCTGAGCATCACGAGGGCTGCCTCGCGCTCGCCGCCGTAATAGCGGGCCGGACCGCGCGCCCGCACCGCTAAGGATCCTGGTCGGATCGGATGTAGTCCGGGCAGCAATTCTTCGAGCGCCGCCAACACCGGTTCGAAGGCCCGAGTGTCCAGTGCCGCGTCGTAGTCGAGCATCTGCAACTCAGGACAACGAGCCTGGGCCTCACGATGCCGCAGACCTCGCTTGACACCGTCCGCACGCGCGGCGGCATTGCAAGCGAACACCGCCCCCTTCTCGAGCAGAGCGATCGGGGCATCCAGGGGTAGATGTTCGGCGTTGGCATGCGTGAAGACCGGCCAGTCCGGGCACCACAGCACCACAAAACGTGTCGCTGCTCCGGCGTCTGCGGTCGTCATGATGCCCACCGAAGTCGCCGTGACTTCGCCTGCCCCGCCCACGACCTCGACTCCGATGCGACGGTGATGCTGCGTTCGGTGAGATAGCCGTGGCCCGCGCCGACACCATTCCAACTGCTGCCGGTGACCGAGAGCCGCACGTCATTTCCCGGCCAGCCGCCCACGCTTACCAGCACCGCCTCGCGCTGTCGCAGCCGGGCGGCCAGTCGGCTCGCAACGGCGTCGCTGACTCGCTGCTGGCCAGGATGAACAAGGACGACCGTCACCACATCGATCAGCGCCGAGATGACCGACACCCATTGCCCGCCTGGGCGGGGCACCAGTACCAGCCGATCCAGATCGATCCCCAGCCCTGCCGCCGCCTCGATGCCGAGATCGGGCAGCCCGACGACCGCGCACCAGGCGCCCGCCGCGCTGGGACCCTGCAGCAGACTCAACGCGAGTGTCGTCGACCCCTCCACCGCGTAGGCGCTGCCCGCCGAGAGCGACCCACCGGGAAGCAACTCAGCGATGCCCGGACTCGTTGGCAGCGATCGGCTGTCGAGCCGGATCCGCTGCATCCCGCGAACCCGCTCCTGCAACTCGCGAACCAGGTCGCCCCGGGTGCTCGTGGCTTCGGCCCCATCGACGGCTGCGAGCGGCTCGTCAAGGTCAAGGGTCACGGCGGGGGAGAAGGCCGCATTGACAGACATTGGCACCTCCATCCGCACTCTGGTCAGATACGGATCTTCGAACATATGTTCGAATAAGTCAAGCGGCGTGAGCCTCTCGACCGGAGGTCAGGGGGAGCGTCACGGTAGGAGACTCGGGCAACGCACATCAGATGGAGCAGGCATCACTTCACCACTGATCTTGGCGAGGAGAAATCGATGGCGGGCGACTCATTCGCCGACGTTCACTGAGATCGGAAACTTGCATTCGGGTATCGCGCTGACGCAGCAGGTGATCCTGGTGGAGGCAATATGACGCCTGTCATTGTCGCAACGCTTCGTTGGGCTGAATCCGCGATGCTCGGGCAGAGGCGACGGCGCCCCCCAGAGCGCCGACGAGGATACCGCCGAGAATCGCCGTTGGAGCCAGGCGCAGGTCGAAAACCGGACTCCAGTGCCGAAGGACAGTGATCGCGAGGATCCCTGCGAGTCCGAACGCGAGGCCCACCACGCCTCCGATAGCTCCGACGATTGTCGACTCGGTGAGGACGAGCGACACGAGGTGCACGGGTCGAGCTCCTACAGCGCGGCGCAGGCCGAATTCTTGCTTGCGCTCCAGCACCGACAAGATCATCGCGTTGGCGAGGCCCGCAATCGAAGCCAACAGGGCCACGCCTGTCAGCGCGAGCAAAGTCGACTGCACATCTGCTTCGACTTGAGCTCGCACACTCGTGGGATCCACCGGCCGGTCAACCGACACATTGCGAGGTTGATAAGCGTCGACAACGAGCGGCGATTCTTTTGCCACTTCTTGAGCCGCACCGGGCGTGGTCAATAGGAGTATCTGCTGCTGATCGCCGGAACCCAACAGAGCCTTGTCAGTCATGGGGGCCAGGACACTACCGGTGAAGTCGGGGATTCGAGGTGATGACGCTATGAGTCCGACCACCGTGACGTCTCGACCGTCCAGCGAGACGACCGGTTCGGCATCTAGTGGTCCTAAGGCCATTTGCTTGGCAAGGCTTGAACCCAAGAGAACCTCGTCTTGACCCAGATGGTGCGAGTGCCCGGCGCTCCAGTGAACGCTCGAGCGTGAGGCGTATGCGATATCCGGTGTGACCCCATAGGTCGTGACTTGGAAGGTGGGGCGTGCAGGGTCTCCTTGGACTCCATGGTCACCGAAGTTGCTCACCTGAGCCGAAGCGGTGACACCGTTGAGCTTGTCTAACCGCGACAGCATCGTTGCTTGCTCGCTTTTCGGAACGCCGGCTAGTCCGTCGGGATTCCAACTGAGGGTGACATCGCGGTTGGTATGTGCATTGAAGGTACTCGACACTTGCGCCGACGCTGATTCGGAGATTCCAAGGGTTGCAACTGCCAATGCCACGCCGACGCCGACTGCCGCAATAAGACCTGTGGTTCGCCCCAGTCTCGAGCTGATTGATGACGCGGCGTCGCGCAGGATGTCGATTGGGCGGACGCGGGACGGCGAGCCCGGGGCCTTCGGAATCGGGTCACTTGGAACAGACAAAGGTTGAAAGTCGCGAGGGGTGGAATCTTCATGGAGCTGCCCGTCTTGGATTTTCAATCTCCGTCGGGCGGAATCGGCCACCGATGGTGAGTGTGTGACCAGAACGATCGTAGATCCGGCGCGGTTGAGATGTTGAAGGCTCTCGACGATGGCATCGCTTGTGTGCGAGTCGAGGTTTCCGGTTGGCTCATCAGCGACGATAACCGGTGCACCCGCCGCAAGAGCCCGCGCGATGGCAACTCGTTGTTGCTGGCCTCCGGACAGCTTGCTCGCTCGCTGCCAGGCGAACTGGGCTAGCCCGACGTCTGCGAGTGCGCGCGCGGCGCGGAGGCGACGTTCCCGTTGTGGGACTCCGCGATAGAGCAGTCCCATTTCGACGCTGTCTATGACGGGGCGGCGAGACAGAAGATGGAAGCTCTGAAATATAAAAGCGAACTGGTCGGAGCGAAGTTCCGCGATGCTGCGCTGAGACGCCGCCCCAACGTTTGTCGCGCCCACGCGGTAGTTGCCGACCGTAGGCACGTCGAGGAGTCCGATGATGTTGAGAAGAGTCGACTTACCGCCGCCCGAAGGTCCCTCAATGGCGACGAAGTCACCTTGTTCAATGGTGAGGTCAATCCCGCGGAGTGCCTCGACGGGGGCTGCGCCGCGAT
Source organism: Frondihabitans sp. (assembly GCA_025464735.1). The sequence goes on from JAODMX010000154.1 coordinate 5,836, forward strand.
AAAGGCGGCCGACCCCTCGAAGCTGTAGCTCAGGCACGTCAGCCGACCTTCACTTGATCACCGGCTGCTAGACCGTCCGTCGAAAGCGGCTTGACGGCGCTGCGGCCGGCGAGTGATCCCAGTTCGGTCACTGCTACCTCTTTGAAGGTGCCGTCTTTCGACTGTTTGAGTACGTGAGCCGTTCCGTGGCCGGCTGTCACGATAGCGCTCGACGGGACGATCAAAGCGTTCGCTGAAGCGTTACTCAGCGTGATGACTGCGAGAGTCTGCTTGCCCAGCCAGGACTGCGGGATAGAAGATTTCGACGGCACGAGCGCAACTGCTGCGTTATCACCGGCTTGGGCGGGTTGCGCAATCCGGCTCACGGTTACCGGTATCTTCGACCCATCAGGACCGGTGACCTCTCCGGACATACCCTTCACAAGACCGGTCGCTACAGTACCGGCCACACTGGCTGAGGCTGTGACGCTTCCTTCGGCCAGAACGATGTTGGCATTGGTACCGATCGTGCTTCCGATTGAGGGGACGGTTTGCGCGTAAGCAGGCAAAGATGGAAATACTACTAGCTCGGACATCGGAACGCTGAACGTGGTGTTCGCATCCGAGTCCTCGGATGAGGATGATGAGGATGAAGTGCCTTGTTGCGATGAACCAGAGGCGGATGTGCTGGACGAGGGCGTCGTCACAGGTGATCCGATCACGCCCGATGTCCCGCTTCCGGTGCTGGAGCTCGACGCCGCTGACGGGGCTGCGGTGTCGGAGGCTGATGAAGAAGTAGACCCAGTGTCGGAGGTGGACGTGTTGTTTCCGGTAGCCGAGGAATCTGACGGGGCTGCGTAGCCGACCTTGGCGTAGAGAGATTTGACTGCTGCGGTTGTTGTCGCGCCGAAAATGCCGTCAGCTTGAAGTGGGTACCCCGCGGCGATGAGTCCGTTCTGCAGCTGCTTGACGTCCGGCCCAGTTTCACCCTGAGCCAGGTCCCGGTAGAACGGGAAGGCTCCGGGTAGGGCGATG
>JAODMX010000330.1 GCA_025464735.1 Frondihabitans sp.
CATGCCGGGGGCCTCGGAGCCCCCGACGTCGGTCGCGCCAGGACCTCGGCGACGGCCTCGGCCGGGATCGATTCGCGCGGCGAATAGCTGGCGGGAAGTGCTGCGACTATGCGCTCGATCGCTTGGACGATCAGTGGCTGCGCCTCGGCCAGTCGGCTGAAGACGAGCTCAGCACTTACCGGTTCGGCGTCACCGTCTGCGCCTTCCTCGGGTGCGAGCCCGGCATCACTGTCGGTGACGAACGACAGGTTGACGGTCCCGATGTTGAGTTCGGCGGCAAGAGGCACCTCGGGCACCATCGTCATGTTGACCGTGTGGGCACCTCCGGCCCGGAACCACTGCGACTCGGCGCGGGTCGAGAAGCGAGGGCCCTGGATAACGACGCAGGTGCCGGTCGGAGCGAAGTTCGACAGGTCGGCTGCCAGGGCCTCGATGGCGACGGCCCTGAGCTCAGGATCGAACGGGTCGGCCGCGGCCAGGTGCTGAACGGATCCTGAGTCGAAGAAGGTGTCTGCGCGACCCGTCGTCCGATCGATGAACTGATCGGTCACGACCAGTGTGCCCGGTGGGTAGTCGGGATGCACACCGCCGACCGCGGACGACGACACGATCGCCTTCGCCCCGAGGCTCGCCAGCGCCCAGATGTTCGCGCGGTAGCCGATCAGGTGCGGTGCCACCGAGTGGTCGCTGCCGTGTCGCGTGAGGAAGGCCACCTGCTTGCCGCCCAGTTCGCCCACCGTGACCGGACTCGACGTGTGCCCGTAGGGCGTGTCGATGTCGTAGCTTTCGGCCGTGCCCTCGTCGAACAGCGCGTAGAGCCCGGACCCGCCGATCACGGCCACGTCGACTCGCGGGAGGGGGCCTGTGGATAAATCCTGAAGGGCCGATGCCATGGATGCGAGACTATCGGGACGAAGGAGCCCGAGGGCTGAGAGAGGGGTGCGAGTGCGCACGATCGAGGAGCACGCGGCGGCGGTCGCCGAGCTGGTAGGCGACGCGCTGGCCCGTCCGCGCATCGAACGCCTCCGCGTGGACGCGTCCGACATCGGCCAACTGGCGAGCTACCGCTGGCGAGTGCTCGCGGCCGACGTGATCGCTCCTCTCGACCTCCCGCCCTTCGACAACTCGCAGATGGATGGGTACGCGGTCGACTCCCGAGCGCTCGCCGCGGGTGCGGCGACACTGCGCGTGGGGCCCCGGATCCCGGCTGGTCGCTTTCCGCCCCCGCTCGAGGCAGGCACCGCGGCTCCCATCATGACCGGCGCCGTGCTCCCCGATGGCGCCGACGCCGTCGTCCCGATCGAGGCGGCCGATCCGGCCCGATTCCTCCCCGAGAACACGACCTCCGACGTTGTTCTGCCAGGCCCAGTCCCCGCCGAGCAGTTCGTGCGGCGCATCGGCACCGACGTCCGAGCCGGCGAAACGCTGCTGGTGCGTGGCACGGTACTCCGGCCTGCGCACTGGGGCATCCTGGCCGCCTCGGGGGTCGAGGTGGTCGACGTTGTCGCGAAGCCTCGGATCCTGGTCGTCTCGACCGGCTCGGAGCTCGCCCCGGCCGGGGGTGGCCTCGGCGCGGCCGAGATCCACGATGCCAACGGGGCCTCGCTGTCGGCGGCGCTGGCCGAGAGCGGTGCCGAGGTGCTGCTCCACCGTGTCAGCGACGACGCCGAAACTCTGCTCGACGTCATCCGTAAGTATGGTGGCGGCGACACAGGCCTCGACCTCGTGGTCACAACCGGAGGCGTGAGCGCCGGGGCGTACGAGGTCGTGCGTGACGCCTTCGAAGGCCGAGGAGTGCGGTTCGAGTCGGTGGCGATGCAGCCGGGTGGCCCGCAGGGGTGGGGGCTGCTCGATTCGGGCGACTTCACCGTCCCGGTCGTCTGTTTTCCGGGCAACCCGGTCAGCACACTGGTCTCGTTCGAGGCCTTCCTCCGCGTGCCCTTGCTCGCCGCCGGTCGGCGCCCGCAGCCGCGACGAGACGCCGTGGCGCGGTTGGCCGAGGCTGCTGACTCGCCCCCGGGCAAGCACCAGATCCGGCGCGGGCGCCTCGACGCGGATGGCAGAGTGCACCTGGTCGGCGGCCCCAGCTCTCACCTGTTGCACTCGTATGCGCGGTCCAACGTCCTCGCGCACATCCCGTTGGGTGTTGCCCACGTCGAGGCGGGCGACGAGGTCGTAGTGTGGGCCCTCGATGACTGACACTCCCGAGCCCTCGACGACCGATGCTTCGAGGCTCTCCCACGTTCGTGCCGACGGCAGCGCGCACATGGTCGACGTCACGGCCAAGGCTGAGACGAAGCGTGTCGCAACCGCACAGGCCGTGTTGCACACGCGAGCTGACGTGATCGGGCAGATCAGCGACGGCAGCCTGCCCAAGGGTGAGGCTCTCGGCACCGCGCGCGTCGCCGGCATCATGGCGGCGAAACAGACGTCGACGCTCATTCCGCTCTGCCATCCCCTTCCCATCGGTTCGGTGACGGTCGACTTCGAGACCGGCGGCGCCTCCATCCGTGTGCTCGCCACCGTGTCGACGAGAGGCGTGACCGGCGTCGAGATGGAGGCTCTGACCGCTGCGACGGTCGCGGCTCTGACCCTCTACGACATGATCAAAGCGGTCGACAAGTTCGCCGTCATCGACGCCATCCAGGTGCTCGAAAAGAGCGGCGGCAAGAGCGGAGACTGGTCCCGATGAGCAGAACCGCCCTCGTCGTCGTCGCATCGACCAGCGCGGCCCGCGCTGAGGCCGACGACCTCACCGGCCCGGTCATTCGAGCGTGGCTCGGCGAACGCGGCTTCGTCACAGACGACCCCGTCGTCGTCGCCGACGGCGAACCGGTCGGTCAGGCCCTGATCGCCGGTGTCGCCCAGGGCGTCTCGCTCATCATCACGACCGGCGGCACGGGCGTCGCGCCGACCGATGTGACGCCCGAGATGACCGGACCGCTGCTCGACAAGCGTCTTCTTGGCATCGAAGAAGAACTGAGGAGGCGCGGCTCGGCGCACGTGATCACCGCGCTCATCAGCCGTGGACTGGTCGGTATCGCGGGTCGCACGCTCGTCCTCAACCTGCCGGGCTCGCCGGGCGGCGTCCGAGACGGCCTCGGGCTGCTCGACGAACTGCTCGACCACCTCCTCGAGCAACTCGAGACCGGAGGCGGCCACGACGACGATGCCGGGCGGCACCACGGGGCGCACCCTGGCGCCCCGCACCCCCACGGGGTCCGGCATGACTGACCGAGATCGAGTGCTCGTTGCGCGGGTGACCGTCGACCCCGTCTCCGTCGGCGGCTGCGCCGAACTCGTGGGCAGCGCCGCCGCCGGCGCGGTCGTCACCTTCGCGGGAGTCGTGCGCGATCATGATGGGGGCCGAGATGTCGCCGCCCTCGAGTACGAGGCGCACCCGACCGCCACCGAGGTCATCCGGGCGGTGGCCTGTGAAATCGCCCAGGCGCATCCTGCGGTGTCGATCGCCGTCGAGCACCGAACTGGTGCCCTGTTGGTCGGCGACGTAGCCCTCGCGTGCGCCGTCTCGAGCGCTCACCGCGCCGAGGCCTTCGCCGCCTGCGCCGCACTGGTCGACGAGGTCAAGGCGCGCGTCCCCATCTGGAAGAAACAGGACTTCACCGACGGCACGAGCGAGTGGGTCGCCTCTCTCGGCTGAGTGCGTCGCGACACCGGTTTCGGCGCGGCGCACCGGGTCTTCACGGTGTTTCACGCCGAAAGCGGTGTCCGCCGACGGCGGCGACCTGCACGGCGACCACCCCGTACCCTTGACGGGTGGCACATCTCCTCGGCGCAGAAGCGCTTCACCTCGAATTCCCGACCCGCGTGATCTTCGAGGGCGTGACCCTCGGAATCGACGAGGGCTCCAGAATCGGAGTCGTCGGCCGCAACGGCGACGGCAAGTCGACCCTCATGTCGCTGCTCGCCGGGCGCCTCGAGCCCGACTCCGGTCGGGTCACCCGGCGACGGGGAATCACGATGGGCGTGCTCGACCAGCGCGACATCCTGCCGCTCGACGCGATCGTCAGCGACGTGATCGTCGGCGGGCGCGAGGAGCACGAATGGGCAGGCGACCCCCGGATCCGGGACGTCATCTCCGGTCTCGCCACCGACGTTCCGTGGGACTCCACGATCGGCGACCTCTCCGGTGGCCAGCGCCGCCGGGTGGCGCTCGCCGCGTTGCTCGTGGGGGAGTGGGACGTCCTGTTCCTCGACGAGCCCACCAACCACCTCGACGTCGAAGGCGTCGCCTGGCTCGCTCAGCACCTCAAGCGCCGTTGGTCGCCGAACCAGGGCGCGCTCGTCGTCGTGACGCACGATCGGTGGTTCCTCGACGAGGTCTCCACCGACACCTGGGAGGTGCACGACGGCATCGTCGAGCCCTTCGAAGGCGGCTACGCCGCGTACGTCCTGCAGCGCGTGGAGCGCGATCGCTCCGCGTCGGTCTCGGAGGCCAAGCGCCAGAACCTCATGAAGAAGGAGCTCGCGTGGCTGCGACGCGGCGCCCCGGCTCGCACGGCCAAGCCGAAGTTCCGCATCGAGGCCGCCAACGAGCTGATCGCCGACGAGCCACCCGTGCGCGACACCGTCTCGCTCAGCCAGATGGCGACTTCGCGCCTCGGCAAGCAGGTCGTCGACGTGATCGACGCGTCTGTGGCCTACGGCGAACGGGCTGTTCTCCGCGACATCGAATGGCGGATCGCGCCAGGTGAGCGGACCGGGATCCTGGGGATCAACGGCGCTGGCAAGTCCACGCTGCTGAAGCTCGTCACCGGCGAGGTCCTGCCGACCACGGGGCGTGTCACACGAGGCAAGACCGTCAAGTTCGCGATCCTCGACCAGCAGCTGGCCGACCTTCACGAGTTTGCGAACGAGCGGGTCAACACGGTCGTGAGCCGGTACCGCTCGTCCTACGTGTCGGGCGGCAAGGAGCTGACTCCTGGGCAGCTCCTGGAGCGCCTCGGTTTCACGACGCCGCAGCTGCAGACGGCCGTCAAAGACCTGAGCGGTGGGCAGAAGCGCCGCCTTCAGCTGCTGCTGATCCTGCTCGACGAGCCGAACGTGCTGATCCTCGACGAGCCCACCAACGACCTCGACACCGACATGCTCGCCGCCATGGAAGACCTGCTCGACACCTGGCCGGGCACGCTCCTGGTGGTCTCCCACGATCGGTACCTGCTCGAGCGCGTCACCGACATGCAGTACGCGATCCTCGACGGCACCATGCGGCACCTGCCCGGTGGTGTCGACCAGTACCTCGCCCTGCGCAAGACGGCGACCGAGGGCGCCGGCGAGGCGACCGACCGACCGACCGCCACGCAGGGAGCCTCGGCCACCGTCGTTGCCGCGGCCAAGGCCTCGGGGCTCTCCGGAGCCGAGAAGCGCAACGCCGAGAAGGAGATGGCCTCGCTCGGCCGTCGCATCGAGAAGGCTGCCGCCGAG
>JAODMX010000178.1 GCA_025464735.1 Frondihabitans sp.
CGGTCGAGGTTCTCGCCGTGGTCGCCGTCCCCGATCTCACGATCGAGCTCGCTGAGACGCACGCGGTTCGCTGAGACGACAGCGACGGTGTCGTCAACCCAGGCTTTAACCCAGGAGATGCCCAAACTCATTCTGTGGTGATCCTTTCGTGTGCCCCTCGGATTCGCACGCCGTCACCGACCCCAGCGAAGCGCCGCGGTCTGGACAGGGGCGTCCCAGAGCTCGGTGAGCTCATCATCCAACTTCGTGACGGTGATCGACACGCCCTGCATCTCGAGGCTCGTCACGTAGTTGCCGACGAGCGTGCGGGTCACCTCGATGCCTTTCGAGGCGAGCACGGCGGCAGCATGGCGGAACACGATGTAGTGCTCGATGAGCGGCGTGCCTCCCATGCCGTTGACGAAAAGGAGGACCTTGTCACCGGAGACGAACGGCAAGTCCTCAAGGATGGGTGCGAGGAGGCGATCGACGATCCCATCGGCCGGCTCCAGCTTGATCCGCTCGCGACCTGGCTCGCCATGGATCCCGATGCCGATCTCGATCTCGTCGTCGGCGAGGGTGAAGCTCGGTTCGCCGGCGTGCGGGACGATCCCGGCGGCGAGAGCCACCCCCATCGTGCGCGTGACCGAGTTGGCCTTGGTCGCAATCGCAGCGACGGCGTCGAGGTCGTCGCCCCGTTCGGCAGCAGCCCCGGCGACCTTCTCGACGACGACCGTTCCGGCAACCCCGCGCCGGCCGGCCGTGTACAGGCTGTCTTTCACCGCGACGTCGTCGTTCACGATCACGGAGACAACGCGTACCCCCTCGGCATCGGCCAGGTCGGCCGCGGTCTCGAAGTTGAGCACGTCGCCGGTGTAGTTCTTGACAATGTGGAGCACACCCGCTCCGCCGTCGGAAGCGAGCGTCGCCGCCACGATGGGGTCCGGTGTGGGCGAGGTGAAGACCGGCCCGGGCACCGCCGCGGAGAGCATGCCGTAGCCCACGAAACCGGCGTGGAGTGGTTCATGCCCCGAGCCGCCACCGCTGACGATGCCGACTTTGCCCCGTGTGGCGCCGCTTGCACGCGCCACGAACAGCGGGTCGGGCGTGACCGACACGATGTCGGCATGCGCGAGACCGAATCCTTCGACCGATTCGTCGACGACGTTCTTCGGATCGTTGATGAGCTTCTTCATCGAAGTCCTCCACAGGTAGTTGTTCTGCACTGTCCGTGCCCGGCGGGATGCGTGCACGACGACAATGCCAATCTCAAAGTAGACCCCTCGGAACGGCCACAGGTAGAGACCGCACGAGACGCTCAGGCTCGGCTTGCGGCGACCCACCGGTCGAGCTTGTCGATGGCCTTGCCTTCATCGATCGTTGCGGCCGCGACTGCAAGCTGCTCTCGGAAGCGCGTGACGATCGCGCGGTCTCTCTGCGCAGGATCCTGAGCTAGGCGAAACGAGACCAGCCCGGCTGCCGCGTTCAGCAGAACGATGTCACGGACGGGCCCCCGCTCGCCGCCGAGTGCCCGACGCGCCACCGCGGCATTGTGCTCTGCGTCGCCGCCGATGAGGTCGTCGATCGTCGCCCGTGGGATCCCCAGTTCGAGAGGATCCAGGTCGTGTTCTGTCACGGATCCGCCCGAGACCTCCCAGATGTGGCTGTGCCCCGTGGTGGTGAGCTCGTCGAGCCCGTCATCGCCGCGGAAGACGAGCGCTGTGGCGCCCCGGGTCTGGAAGACACCGACGATCAGGCCGACCTTGTCGAGGTTCGCCACGCCGACGGCGCTCGCCTCTGGTCGTGCCGGATTCGTGAGCGGCCCGAGGAAGTTGAAGACCGTGGGCACGCCGATCTCTTTTCGCGTCGGCCCGGCGTGGCGGAATCCCGGGTGGAATGCGGCGGCGTACGCGAACGTGATGCCAACCTCGTCGAGCACTTCCGCGACGCGCGCAGGATCTCGAGTGAGGTCGATCCCGAGAGCCGTGAGGACGTCCGACGCGCCGGACGCGGAACTCGCGGCCCGGTTTCCGTGCTTGATCACGGGCACGCCGGCAGCGGCAACCACGATGGACGCCATCGTGGAGACGTTGACCGTCCCGAAGCGGTCGCCGCCCGTGCCGACGATGTCGACGGCCATCGAATCGACGGGCAACGGAACGGCGTTCGCGAGGATCGCGTCGCGGAAGCCCACGATCTCGTCGACGGTCTCCCCTTTGGCCCGCAGCGCGATCAAAAAGGCAGACAACTGTGAGGGTGTCGCCTCCCCCTGCATGACCTGCTCCATGGCCCACGTGGCCTCGGCGATCGAGAGGTCGTCGCCATCGAGAAGAGACGTGATGATCTGGGGCCAGGAGACGTCGAGGGGCATGGCTCCCAGCCTACTAAGCACGATCTCCCAGATATCTCGATGTCGAGACTGGCAGGCTGTCAAGGCGAACCGGCGTGCTGTTAATCGGCCATAATGGCTCTTGTGACAAGTACCCCTCTCTTGAGAACCACTGGAGCTCCGGTCGTCAACCGGCCGAGTACCGCTGCCGTCGGCACCATCGTCTGGCTGGGGAGCGAGGTGATGTTCTTCGCCGGTCTCTTCGCGATCTACTTCACCCTGCGCAGCACCTCACCCGAGCTGTGGGCATCTCAGAGCGCCAAGCTCGATGTTCCTTTCGCCGCCTTCAACACGATCACGCTGGTGCTGTCCTCCGTCACCTGCCAGTTCGGCGTGTTCGCGGCGGAGCGCCTGCAGGGCAAGCGCACCGGCAAACTCTTCCAGGTCAGCAAGTGGGGCCTCGTCGAGTGGTTCTTCCTCACCTATTCGATGGGCGCGACGTTCGTCTCGTTGCAGATGTACGAATACACCAACCTGATCAGTGAGCACGTGACGTTGCAGTCCAGTGCTTACGGCTCGGCCTTCTACCTCACCACCGGCTTCCACGCCGCGCACGTGACCGGTGGTCTCATCTGCTTCCTGTTCATCATCGGCCGCGCCTACGCGGCCAAGAACTTCGGCCACAAGGAGGCCACGAGCGCAATCGTGATCTCCTACTACTGGCACTTCGTCGACGTCGTGTGGATCGGCCTGTTCCTGGTCATCTACATCCTCAAATAGGCATTGGATCCTCATCACCACATGTTCTCCAAGAGAAGTCCCTCAGCGAAATCCAAGCGCGCAGTCGGTCGCCGGTCCCCCGTCGCCACCGTCTCCTTGATCCTGGTCGGCCTGTTGACCACGGGAGGCGCGTACGCGCTCTTCACGTCAACGGCCACGGCCAGCACCACGGCGACGACAGCCTCGGCAACATCGCAATCCACGGTCAACGAGGGTGAGAAGCTCTTCAACGCCAACTGCGCGACGTGCCACAACTTCGATGCCTCCGGCACCAAAGCCGGCCCGAACCTCATCGGTGTCGGTGCAGCGGCGGTCGACTTCCAGGTCGGCACGGGCCGCATGCCCCTCGCGGCCGACGGCCCTCAGGCAGAGCAGAAGCCCGTGCAGTTCACCGACTCGCAGGTCCAGGCGCTTGCCGCCTACGTGGCGTCGCTCGGCACCGGTCCTGCAGAGCCCGAGTCGAAGTACCTCCAGGCCAACGGAAACGCCGCAACCGGGGCGGAGCTCTTCCGCATCAACTGCGCCATGTGCCACAACGTCGCCGGCGCCGGTGGCGCCCTGACCGAGGGCAAGTTCGCCCCTGCGCTCAAGGGCGTCTCGGCCAAGCACATCTACGAGGCCATGCTCACGGGCCCGCAGAACATGCCGGTGTTCAACGACCTGAACATCACGCCGCAAGACAAGGCCGACATCATCACCTACCTGAAGTACCTCGAGAAGAACCCGTCGCCGGGCGGATTCGAACTGGGCAACCTCGGGCCGGTGTCCGAAGGCCTCTTCATCTGGATCTTCGGTCTCGGCGCGATCGTGGCCATTACGGTCTGGTTGACCGCGAAGTCCAACTAGCAGGCACCTCTCTTCTCGCGAGTCACGCGCTCACGAATTCTGTATTCACCGAAAGGCAGCACCATGGCAGATCACGACGACGAGACCCCGGCAACGGGCTCCGCTGTCGAGAAGAGTGAGCCCAGTCAGGCATCGGCCGGAACCGCGGTCATCCCGACGGACACCTTCGAGAACCCCGGCGAGCCGCCGCATCGACTTCGCGTCACCGACATCGACCCCAAGGAAGAGAAGCGGGCCGAGCACCAGGTCTCCGCACTGTTCTTCGCTTCCGTGGTCTTCAGCTGCCTCGCAGTAGCCGCCTACATCGTCTTCCCGATCAAACCGGGAGACACCGAGTCGATCCGCCTCAACAACCTGTTCCTCGGGTTGGGCATCGCGCTCGGCCTGCTTGCGATCGGCATCGGTGCGGTCCACTGGTCGAAGACGCTGATGCCGGCGCAGGAGATCACTGAGATGCGGCACCTCACCCGTGGCAAAGACTCCACGCGAGCCGGTGCCGCCGAGGTCTTCACGCTGGGCAACAAGGAGTCCGGTTTCGGCCGTCGCGCCCTGATCCGAAACAGCCTCTTCGGCGCTCTTGCCGCCTTCATCCTTCCCGGCGTGGTCATCTTCCGAGACCTCGGGCCCAAGATCGACCCGAACATCGTTCTGAGGCACACCCTCTGGAAGACCGGCATGCACCTGACGATCGACCCGTCGGGCACCCGGATCAAAGCGTCAGACGTCACTCTCGGTTCGGTGTTCCACGTGATCCCCGAGAACCTCCTCACCTCCGACGACATGCTCGAAGAGAAAGCCAAGGCCGCCGTTCTCCTCATGCGTTTGAACCCCGATGAGCTCCACGAGCCCAAGGGTCGCGAGAACTGGCAGTACAACGGAATCGTTGCCTATTCCAAGATCTGCACGCACGTCGGGTGCCCCGTAGCGCTCTACGAGCAGCAGACCCACCACCTGCTCTGCCCGTGCCACCAGTCGACCTTCGACGTGACACACAATTGCGAGGTCATCTTCGGACCAGCTAGTCGGCCCCTCCCCCAGCTGCCGATCACGGTCGACGCCGATGGCTACCTCATTGCGCAGAGCGATTTTCACGAGCCTGTTGGCCCGAGCTTCTGGGAGCGCGACAAATGAGCACCGCATCAGGTTCTGATCCGAACGTTCCCGCTAGGCAGCAGCAGAGCCGCGGAATGAAGTTCGTCGGGGCAGCCGCGAACTACGTCGACGAGCGGACGAGCGTCTCCGGTCTCGTCAAAGAGGTCGGTCGCAAGATCTTCCCCGACCACTGGTCCTTCATGCTGGGTGAGGTCGCGCTCTACAGCTTCGTCGTGATCCTGTTGTCCGGTACCTTCCTGACCTTCTTCTTCCAGCCGTCGATGGCCGAGGTCGTGTACCAGGGCTCCTACGCCCCACTCAAGGGCATCTCGATGTCCGCGGCGATGAACTCGACGCTCAACATCTCGTTCGACATCCGCGGCGGTTTGCTGTTCCGCCAGATCCACCACTGGGCGGCTCTGCTCTTCATCGCGGCCATCGGCCTGCACATGCTGCGCATCTTCTTCACGGGAGCCTTCCGCAAGCCTCGCGAGATCAACTGGTTCATCGGCTTCGTGCTGTTCATCCTCGCTCTCGCCGAGGGCTTCACGGGCTACTCGCTCCCTGACGATCTCCTCTCGGGTAATGGTCTCCGCATCATCGACGGCATGGTCAAGGGCATCCCCGTCGTAGGTGTGTGGATCTCCTACCTCCTCTTCGGCGGAGAATTCCCCGGTACGGCAATCGTCAGTCGGCTCTACTCGCTGCACATCATGCTGCTACCGGCCCTGCTGATAGCCATGCTCGGCGCGCACCTTCTGCTCCTCGTCATCAACAAGCACACGCAGTGGGCAGGGCCGGGCAAGACGAACGACAACGTCGTGGGTGTCCCCGTCATGCCGGTCTTCGCCGCCAAGGCGGGTGGCTTCTTCTTCATCGTCTTCGGTGTGATCGTCCTGATTGCGTCGTTGTTCACCATCAACCCGATCTGGAACTACGGGCCCTACGACCCCTCCCCGGTATCGGCGGGTACTCAACCCGACTGGTACATCGGCTTCGCCGACGGCGCACTCCGGCTGGTGCCACCGCACTGGGAAGTCGTCTGGGGCGGCTATACCGTCTCGTTCAACATTCTTGTGCCGATCGCGGTCCTGATCTTCCTCCTCGGTGCGGTCGCCCTGTATCCCTTCTTCGAAGGCTGGGTAACCGGCGACAAGCGCGAGCACCACATCCTCGACCGCCCTCGCAACGCGCCCACGCGGACCGCGTTCGGCGCCGCGTTCATGACCTTGTATGCGGCCCTCTGGGGTGCAGCCTCGTCCGACCTCATGGCGACGCACTTCAAGTTGTCGATCGATCAGGTGATTCACGTGATGCAGTTCTTCGCTGTCGTGGGCCCGTTCATCGCCTTCTGGGTCACGAAGCGCGTCTGCCTGGGCCTTCAGCGCAAGGATCGTGAGATCGCCCTGCACGGCAACGAGTCGGGCCGCATCGTCCGCCTTCCGGGCGGCGAGTACATCGAGGTTCACGAGCCGCTCAACAAGTACGAGCTCTGGAAGCTGGTCAGCTTCAACGAGTACGAGCCGTTGACGGTACGCCCCAACGCGCGTGGTCAGATCACGCCCCTCGAACGACTCCGTGCATCCGTGTCCGGGTTCTTCTTCGAAGACCGAATTTCGCCCGCCACGCCGACCGAGATCGAGGCCGCTCACTCGGCGCACGGCGAGCAGCACGCCGTCGAGCAAG
>JAODMX010000331.1 GCA_025464735.1 Frondihabitans sp.
CGAGCGCGGGCACAAAGCTTGCGATGACGCCGACTTCGGCGTCGATCACGACCTCCAATTCGAGCATCGACGCGTCGTCGCTGCTGACCTATCTGAAGACGATCCCGCTCGACGTCTGCACGGCGAAATACCTCCCCAAAGAGGCCAAGCTCGACAAGATCACCGTGGTGCCGCACACCGTGAACCTCGATCTGAGCTCGAAAGGCCTCCCGCTGACCTCGTCGGCGCTTTCATCGAAGGGCAGCTGTTCGTGACCGCCAACCCTTTGGCCCCCTCGTGGCTCCACGAACCGGCCGATGCCAACGACCTTGTTGCGAGCCTCTGGCCGCGCGGCACCGCCCGCGAGCCGGGTGGTGCGCTCGAGTTCGGCGGCGTCAGCGCAGAGACGCTCGCTGCGACCTATGGCACCCCTCTGTATGTCGTCGACGAGGCTGACTTCCGCGCGCGAGCCGATGAGGCGAGGCGCGCGTTCGACACCCATCTCGCCCGCGTCGGCGGCAGCGCCAAGGTGTACTACGCAGGCAAAGCATTTCTCTCGGCCGAGGTCGCCCGCTGGGTCACCGACGCCGGGCTGGCAGTCGACGTCTGCACCGGCGGCGAGCTCGCTGTCGCTCTCGCGGCCGGCGTCGATCCGGCCCGCATCGGCTTTCACGGCAACAACAAGTCGCGCGTCGAGATCGACCGCGCGGTCAGCTCCGGAGTGGGGGCGATCGTGATCGACAGCCTCGTCGAAATCGACCGTATCGCTCGAGCAGCCGAGCGGCACGGCCGGCGGCAGCCGGTGCGGCTGCGGGTGAACAGCGGCGTGCACGCGTCGACCCACGAGTACCTCGCGACCGCTCGCGAAGACCAGAAGTTCGGGATCGCGCTGAGCGACACCGCGGGTGCTGTGACCCGGATCCGAGAACACGCGGGGCTCGAATTCCTCGGCCTGCACTCGCACATCGGGTCGCAGATCTTCGGCACCGACGGCTTCGGCGAGGCAGCACGGCGGCTCCTCGAGGTCCACGCGGCGCTCCTTGTCGACGGTCCGATTCCCGAGCTCAACCTCGGCGGCGGTTTCGGGGTCAACTACACGAGGGTCGACGACGCAGCGTCCCTCGACGAGCTGGCTCGTGGCATCGCCGACGGGGTCGCTGCCGAGTGCTCCCGTCTCGGCATCCCGCTTCCCGTCGTCGCCGTCGAGCCCGGCCGGGTGATCGCTGGGCCGGCCGGCGCGACGCTCTACACGGTCGGCACCGTCAAAGACGTGACGGTCACCGTCGGCGCCAGCGAAGCGTCGGCGATCCGTCGCTACGTGAGTGTTGACGGGGGAATGAGCGACAACGCCCGGACGGCCCTCTACCGCGCCGACTACTCCGTGCGGCTGGCGAATCGGGTGTCCGCTTCGGATCCTGCGCTCGTCCGCATCGCCGGAAAGCATTGCGAATCGGGCGATCTCGTCGTCCTGGCCGATTACCTCCCCGGCGACGTCGCCCCCGACGATCTCGTCGCCGTTCCCGTCACGGGTGCGTACTGCTGGAGCCTCGCGAGCAACTACAACCACGTCGGCCGGCCCCCGGTGGTCGCGGTTCGCGACGGGGTGTCCCGAGTGATCGTGCGCGGCGAGACCGAGGACGACCTCCTCGCTCGCGACGCAGGCCTCGACCCGAACCAGAAAGTAGTTTCATGATCGAATACCGCAACGTCCGTGTCGCCCTGCTCGGTGCCGGATCCGTCGGCAGCCAGGTCGCTCGACTCCTCCTCGAGCACGGTGACGAGCTGGCGGGTCGCGCCGGGGCTGGCCTCGAGCTGACCGGTATCGCCGTGCGCGATCTCGACGCCCAGCGTGACGTCGACCTTCCGCGCGAGCTTTATACGACCGACGCGGAGTCACTCATCCTCGGCGCCGACATCGTCGTCGAGCTGATCGGGGGCATCGAGCCCGCCAGAAGCCTCGTCTTGCAGGCGCTGGGTTCCGGAGCCGACGTGGTCACGGGCAACAAGGCGCTCCTGGCCAGCCACGGGCCGGAGCTCTTCGACGCGGCTGAGCAGGTCGGCGCGCAGCTTTACTACGAGGCGGCGGTCGCGGGTGCGATTCCGATCATCCGGCCGCTCCGGGAGAGTCTCGCGGGCGACCGGATCCAGCGCATCATGGGAATTGTCAATGGCACCACCAACTTCATCCTCGACCGGATGGACACCCTGGGAGAATCCCTCGACGACGCCCTCGCCCGCGCCACCGAGCTCGGTTACGCCGAGGCCGACCCGACGGCCGACATCGAGGGGTACGACGCGGCCCAGAAGGCGACGATCCTCGCGAGCCTGGCCTTCCACACCACCGTGCCGCTCGTCGCGGTGCATCGCGAGGGCATCACCGGGGTGTCACACGAGCAGGTCGAGGCGGCCCGGAAGGCCGGCTACGTGGTCAAACTCCTCGCGATCTGCGAGCGCCTCGTCGACGATGACGGCACCGACGGTGTCGCTGCCCGCGTGCATCCGGCGCTCGTCCCTCTCGACCACCCGCTGGCGGCGGTTCACGGCGCCAAGAACGCCGTGTTCGTCGAGGCCGAGGCGGCAGGCGACCTGATGTTCTACGGTGCGGGTGCCGGGGGAGTCGAGACGGCCTCCGCTGTGCTGGGTGACCTCGTCTCGGCCGCGCGCCGGCACGTGATCGGCGGCCCGGGTCTCGCGGAGTCGAACCACGCCGGGCTTCGCGTCCTGCCCATGGGCAGCGTGGCGACGCGATACCAGATCACCCTCGATGTGGCCGATCAGCCCGGCGTCCTGGCGACTGTGGCCGGGCTCCTGGCCCAGCACGACGTCAGCGTCGAGACGGTCGAGCAGACCGCGGGAGTCACGCGCGCGGAGGGCGACGTCGCCACCGCTACGCTGATCATCGGAACGCACCGGGCGCGCGAATCGTCGCTTGCCGCCACAGTTGCCGCCCTCACCAACGCAGCCGTCGTGAACTCCGTCACGAGCGTGCTCAGAGTCGAAGGAGCCTGATGGCCCACCAGTGGCAGGGTGTCCTGCGCGAATACGCCGACCGTCTCGACGTCACCGAGGCGACACCG
>JAODMX010000196.1 GCA_025464735.1 Frondihabitans sp.
AGTGCGTCGAGTTCGCCCTCGGTCTCGGTGTCCTCGCTCTGGCCTCCGGCCTCTATATCGGGGCTCGCCTCGGGCCGGGGCCGCGCGACGGCCTGATGACCGGAATGAACGCGCGATTCGGCTGGCCGCTCTGGCTCGGGCGGACCATTGTGGAAGGGTCCGTCCTTCTCACCGGCTGGCTTCTCGGGGGCAGCGTCGGCATCGGAACGGTCGCGTTCGCCGTGCTCGTCGGCCCGCTCGTCGGCCGGACCATCCCCTGGCTGACCGTGCCGAAGGCACCGCGCCCGGAAAACGCAGGGAATACCGAGGAAGTGCCCAGTGTTGAGATGCGCTCGGTAAGGAGTAGGCTCGCCGCTCGTGACTAACGACCTCCGGTCTCCGAAACGCTGGCTTATCGGAGAACCGTTGTCCTCCGAAAAGCTCGAGGGCCAGCTTCTTCCGAAGCACCTCGCACTGCCGATCTTCGCCAGCGACCCGCTGAGCTCCGTGGCCTACGCGCCGCAGGAGATGCTGATGATCCTGCTGATCGGCGGACTCGGATTCCTGACCCTCGCCCCCTGGGTCGCAGCTGCGGTCGTCGTCCTCCTCATCACGGTCGTCCTCTCCTATCGCCAGCTGATCAAGGCCTACCCCTCGGGCGGTGGCGACTACGAGGTCGCCCGCAAGAACCTTGGCGAGAAGGCCGGCCTCGTCGTCGCCTCCGCCCTCCTCGTCGACTACGTCATGACCGTGGCCGTCTCGGTCGCTTCGGGCGTCGACAACATCATCTCGGCGCTGCCCGAGCTCAACGGCATCCGAGTCGAGATGTCGATCTTCTTCGTCATCCTCCTGGCGGCCGTCAACCTGCGCGGCGTCCGGGAGTCGGGCAAGGCCTTCGCCGTGCCGACGTATCTCTTCATCACGAGCATCTTCGTCATGGTCGTGACCGCCCTCGTCCGGACGGCCACAGGTCACCCCCCGATCGCCGAGAGCGCCCACTTCAGCGTGGTGGGCGACAACGTCGCGCACGCGGCGTTCGTCCTGCTCCTGCTGCGCGCCTTCGCGAGCGGCTGTTCGGCACTGACCGGTGTCGAGGCCATCGCCAACGGTGTGCCGGCCTTCCGGTTTCCCAAGGTCAAGAACGCCCAGAAGACGCTGGCCCTGATGGGCGGAATCGCGATCGTCCTGTTCTCCGGCCTCGTCGCCGTCGCGCTGATCGCCCGGGTCCACTACGCCGAGGCCTCCTGCGACCTGATCGGGCTCAAGAACTGCGCCAATGTGCCTCAGCCCAGCCTGGTGTCGCAGATCGCCACGGCCGTGTTCGGGGCCAACAGCATCCCGTTCTTCATCGTGCAGGCCGTGACGGCAGCAGTCCTGCTCCTCGCGGCGAACACGGCATTCAACGGCTTCCCGCTGCTCGGTTCGATCCTCGCCCGTGACACCTACGCGCCCAAGGCGCTCAACAGCCGTGGTGACCGCCTCATCTACTCGAACGGCGTCATCGTCCTCGCGATCATCGCGAGCGTCATCCTGCTGGTCTACCGGGCGAACGTCACCAACCTGATCCAGCTCTACATCATCGGCGTCTTCGTCTCGTTCACTCTCGGCCAGTCCGGGATGGTGAGGCACTGGATCCGGCTGCTGAAGGATCCGCTCACCCAGGATCGCGGCCAGATCAAGCGGTCGCTCTCGATCAACCTGTTCGGCGCCGTCCTCACCTTCACGGTCCTGATCGTCGTCACCATCACGAAGTTCACCCACGGCGCGTGGCTCGTCTTCGTGATCATGCCGATCCTGTTCACCCTGATGCTCGGGGTCAACCGCTACTACCGCGACGTCGACACCGAGGTGGAGGTCGACGCGACGACCACCTTCGGGGCGTCCGGCGACCACGCGATCGTCATGGTCGGCAAGATGCAGAAGCCCGTTCTCAAAGCCCTTGACTATGCCATCGCGGCCCGCCACGACACCCTCGAGGCGATCCACGTCAGCGTCGACCAGGAGTCCACCGAGCGGCTGCAGCAGCAGTGGGACGAGCAGAACATCCAGGTGCCGCTGATCATCATCCCGTCGCCGTACCGCGACGTCGCCGTCCCGATCATCAAGTACATCAAGGCTCACCGCGAGGAGTTCGGCGCCGAGGTCGTCACGGTCTACACCCCGATCTACATCGTCGGGCACTGGTGGGAGGCGCTGCTCCACAATCACCGGTCGCGCCGGATCCAGAAGCGCCTCATGCTCGCCCACGGGGTCACTGTCGCGCTCGTGCCCTGGCTACTCGACTCGTCGGAGCTCCTCTACGGCCGCCGCTCCCGTTCCCTGCCCGGCCAGGACCGCCGCGGCGAGCCCATCCGCCCAGCCAAGCCGGTCCCTCGCATGCCGTACGCGGACGCGGCAGCCGCACAGAAGGCGCACGAGGCAGCCGATCAAGCGGCAGCCGCCCACGGCGAGAAGGTCGGGGCGAATGCGCAGGGCTCGAAGGCGCAGTCGTCGAAGGCTCGCCGCAAGGCGGCCACGGCCCGCTCCACGGCGCGAAACAGCGCGAGCGCACCTTCGAAGAACGAGCAGGGCGAGCCCAAGCGCTGAACCCGTCGGCTCTGGTTCTCCCCGACACTGGTTTCGGCGCGGGCCACCGCGAATAACCGGCGCATGCCGCCGAAAGCGGTGTTGAACAGCGCCGCTTCAGCGCCAGACGGTTCGAGGGCGCAGGAGCCGGTGGTGCGGATCGCCCGCCGACTCGTGTTCTCCGATGAGCGGCTCCGAGGCCGTGGCCGGCGGCGTGCCGAGCAGCAGGTCGAGCGCGGCCGACGCCACTTGCTCGAGCGGCTGCTCGACGCTCGACAGCCCAACCGCCGCTGCCACCGGAGTGTTGTCATAGCCGACGATGGGCACCGACTGGCCGAGGACCATCAGGGCGCCCAGCGCCAGCGAATCGCTGGCACAGACCACGCCGTCGATGGACACCCCTCTCGCGAGCAGCGCGCGGATGGCCTCGGATCCCTGCCCCACGCCGTCTTCGCAGCTCAGCTGGAGCGCGTCCAGTTCGAGGGACGAAAGCGCGAGTTCCCCCGCCTCCATCGTCTCCCGCCAGCCGCGTCGACGCTCGTCACCCGTGCCGGAGGGCGACGGCCAACCGAGGTAAGCGATGCGACGGGCGCCGAGGTCGAGGAGCGACAGAGTCGCCTCCGCGAGGCCGTGCCGGCCATCGACGTCGACCCAGTTTCTGCGCGGATCGTCCAGGTCATCGACGCCCCAGGGGCGCCCGAACGTCACAAACGGCGCCTCGTTCGCGACCAGCCACTCGATTCGGGGGTCGTCGTAGGTGGTGTTGGTGAGGACAAAGCCGTCGACGTCAGCCCCGTCGAGAAGCCGCTGGAACTGGCGGATCTCGTCGTCCGGATCCGTCGCGGTGAAGAGCAGGATCCGCATCGCCCGCGCGTCCGCCTGCTCGGTCAGGGCGTGCAGGAAGCGATCGAGCACCGACCCCGAGATGCCGTTGGTGAGGGGGTCGAGGCGGATGCCGATGGTGGAGCTCTTGCGGGTCCGCAGTGCCCAACAACGCCGCGATGGCGCCGTATCTCTCGAGCCATCGCGCGGTGCGGTCCCACTCACGCCCTACCAGTCCAAGTGCACCGCTATGTTGGAGCTTCAATTCAAGACCACAAAACACGACCGGGACCGCCCGGTGCAGAATCCGCCCTCACTGGACCATTCCAACATTGCGCGAGCAGGGGGAGCGCAACTCATACAACATATTGACCCCTGCAACACACATGCCCACTCCGAGATCATCAGCTAAGCGACCTGGAC
>JAODMX010000207.1 GCA_025464735.1 Frondihabitans sp.
CCGAGCAGGCGCCAGGTCAGCCAGTCGTGCGGCAGGGCGACCGCGGCGACCCGCGCGGCGTTCGAAGGCTCGGCGTCGCGCAACCAGCGCACCTTGGTCGCAGTGAACGAGGCGACGGGCAGGGAGCCGGTGCGGCGCGCAATCTCCTCAGCGCCTACCTCCTCGAGGAGGGCGGTTGCTGCGTCGGCGCTTCTTGTGTCGTTCCAGAGCAGGGCGTCCCGCACGACGTGACCCGCAGGATCCAGCGTCACCATTCCGTGCTGCTGTCCCGCCACCGAGATCGCGGCTACGTCGTCGAGCCCTCCCGCTGCTGCGATGGCGGCCTGCAGGGCGTCCCACCACACGTTCGGGTTGACCGAGGTTCCTTCGGGGTGAGGCGCCGACCCCGAGCGCAGGAGCGCGCCGGTCGATGCGTCGCGGATCACGACCTTGCAGCTCTGGGTGGAGGAGTCGATGCCGGCGACCAGCGTCATTGGGGGCCTTTCGTGGAACGGGTAGAACGGACTGAACCCTCGCAAACGGCTCCCGCGGTGGTCCTAGGCGGGGTGCGGGAGCCGTTTACGAGGGTTTAGTGGAGGCGGGAGACTAGCGAGCGCCCATCAGGTGCTCGACGGCCAGCTGCTGGAGGTGTACGAAGCCGAACGACTTGCCGCCGAAGTACTGGTCGGTGTCGAAGTCCTCGAACGCCGAACGGTCGGCGAGCAGGTCGTCGTAGGTCTCGCCGGCCGACAGGGTCGGGGTCGAGAGCTCGAGCACCTTCGAGGCGGCCAGGGCCTCCTGCACCTCGGGGTCGGCGCGGAAGGCCGCGGCGCGCTCCTTGAGCAGCAGGTACATGCGCATGTTCGCGGCCGCCGACGTCCACACGCCGGTGACGTCTTCAGTGCGCGAAGGCTTGTAGTCGAAGTGGCGCGGCCCGTTGTAGGTCGGTCCGCCGTTGGGGCCGCCGTTCTCGAGCAGGTCGACGAGGGCGAAGGCGTTCTGCAGGTCGCCGTGACCGAACACCAGGTCTTGGTCGTACTTGATGCCGCGCTGGCCGTTGAGGTCGATGTGGAAGAGCTTGTCGTGGTACAGCGCCTGGGCGATGCCGGCGGCGTAGTTGAGCCCGGCCATCTGCTCGTGGCCGACCTCGGGGTTGACGCCCATGAGCTCGGGTCGCTCGAGCGAGTTGATGAAGGCGAGCGCGTGGCCGACCGTTGGGAGCAGGATGTCGCCGCGAGGCTCGTTCGGCTTCGGCTCGATGGCGAACTTGATGTCGTAGCCCTTGTCGGTGACGTAGTCACCCAGCAGGTCGACGGCCTCCTTGTAGCGGGTCAGGGCCTGGCGGATGTCTTTCGCCGAGTCGTACTCGGCACCCTCGCGGCCACCCCACATGACGAAGGTCTTGGCGCCGAGCTCGGCGGCGAGGTCGAGGTTGCGCAGCACCTTGCGGAGCGCGAAGCGGCGCACGTCGCGGTCGTTCGAGGTGAAGCCGCCGTCTTTGAAGACGGGGGCGGAGAAGAGATTGGTCGTGATCATGGGCACGATGAGGCCCGTGTCGGCGAGCGCGCCCTTGAGGCGGTCGATCTGGTTCTGTCGCTCTGCGACTGTCGAACCGAAGGCGAACAGGTCGTCGTCGTGGAAGGTGAGACCGTACGCTCCGAGTTCGGCAAGGCGGGTCACCGCCTCGACGACATCGAGCGGTGGGCGGGTCGGACCACCGAAGGGGTCGTTGCCGTTGTACCCGATGGTCCAGAGACCGAAAGAGAACTTGTCTTCGCGGGTGGGCTTCGTTGCCATGGTTGTTCCTCAGCATCTATGGTTATTTGTTGTTAAGAAGAACATATTGCGTCCCTCGCTAGAGTGCAAGGGCACCACCTCGCCAAAGGAGTCGCCCATGTCCCAAACCCACCCTTCCACCCTCTCCGTCGCCATGGTCGGCCACGGCTTCATGGGTGCCGCTCACTCGCAGGCGTTCCGTGTGGCGCCGCGGTTCTTCGACCTCCCGCTGACGCCCACGATGTCGACCCTCGTCGGTCGAAACGTCGAGGCGACCGCCGCCGCCGCTGAAAAATGGGGCTGGGAGAAAACCGCGAACGACTGGCACGACGTCATCGCCGACCCCGACATCGCCCTGATCGACATCTGCTCGCCCGGGTCGACCCACGTCGAGATCGCCGTGGCGGCCCTCGAAGCCGGCAAGCACGTGCTCTGCGAGAAGCCGCTCGGCAACACGGTCGTGGAGGCCGAGGCCATGGCGGCCGCAGCAGCGAAGGCCGCCGAGAAGGGCGTCTTCGCGATGGTCGGGTTCACCTACCGCCGCGTGCCCGCGATCACGTTCGCCCGCGACCTCGTGGCGGCGGGCCGGCTCGGCGACATTCGCCAGGTGCGCGCCAACTATCTTCAAGACTGGCTCGTCGACGAAGAAGGCCCGATGACCTGGCGACTGGACAAGGCGAAGGCAGGATCCGGATCCCTGGGAGACATCGGAGCCCACGCCATCGACGCGGTCCAGTTCATCACCGGGCAGACGCTCGACGCGGTGTCCGGACTCCTCCACACCTTCGTCACCGAGCGTCCGCTGCTCGACGAGAGCGCGACGAAGTCGGGCAGCATCGCCGGAGTCGCGAGCTCGGAACGTGGCCAGGTCACCGTCGACGACGCGGCGCTCTTCACCGCGAAACTGTCGGGCGGCGCAATCGGTCAGTTCGAGGCCACGCGCTTCGCCACTGGCCGCAAAAATGCCTTCCGCATCGAGATTTCGGGGTCGAAGGGCGCTGTCGCGTTCGACCTCGAACGCGAGAACGAGCTCGAGTTCTACGATGCCGACGCGCCTGCGACCGAGCTGGGATTCAAGCGGATCCTTGTCACCGAACCCGAGCATCCCTACTACGCGAACTGGTGGCCGACCGGTCATACGATCGGGTACGAGCACGGCTTCTCGCACCAGCTCGTCGACCTCGTGAACGCTCTCGCGGCGCACGAACAGCCGACTCCCTCGTTCGCGGACGGCCTGCAGGTGCAGCGCGTGCTCGACGCCGTCGAGCGTTCGAGCGACGACGGCAGCGCCTGGACCTCGACCACAGACAACTGATTCGCCCAGCCAAAGGAGCAAGCGCATGAGCATCGAACGACCGATCACCCTCTTCACTGGCCAGTGGGCCGACCTGCCCTTCGAAGAGGTCTGCCGCCTCGCGGGGGAGTGGGGCTACGACGGGCTGGAGATCGCCTGCTGGGGTGACCATCTGGATCCCGATCGCGGCGCCACCGACGACGCCTACATCGAAGGCCGCAAGGCCATCCTCGAGAAGAACGGCCTCAAGGTCTTCGCCATCTCGAACCACCTCAAGGGCCAGGCCGTGTGCGACGACCCGATCGACGAGCGCCACCACGACATGCTGCCCCCGAGCGTCTGGGGCGACGGCGACCCCGAGGGTGTTCGCCAGCGTGCCGCCGAAGAGCTGAAGAACACCGCTCGCACCGCGGCCCGACTCGGAGCGGCGACGGTCACCGGCTTCACCGGCTCGTCGATCTGGAAGTACGTCGCGATGTTCCCGCCCGTGCGCGACGAGCTCATCGAGGCCGGCTATCAGGACTTCGCCGACCGATGGAACCCCATCCTCGACGTCTTCGAAGAGGTCGGGGTGCGGTTTGCGCTCGAACCGCACCCGTCGGAGATCGCCTACGACTACTGGACGACGAAGAAGACCCTCGAGGCCATCGGGCACCGCAAGTCGTTCGGAATCAACTGGGATCCGAGTCACTTCGTCTGGCAGGATCTCGACGCGGTCGGCTTCCTCTGGGATTTCCAGGACGTCATCTTCAACGTGCACTGCAAAGACACCAAGAAGCGCCTCAACGGCCGCAACGGCCGCCTGTCGAGCCACCTGCCCTGGGCCGACCCGCGCCGCGGCTGGGACTTCGTCTCGACCGGGCACGGCGACGTGCCGTGGGAGCAGTGCTTCCGGATGCTCAACACCATCGGCTACAGCGGACCGATCTCGATC
>JAODMX010000210.1 GCA_025464735.1 Frondihabitans sp.
CCGTGACCGACGGGGCCGACGAAGCCGTGATCCTGCGCTCGCTGGTCGATGCGGGCGTGGCCGTGCGCGGTTTCGAGACGAGCAAGCTGAGCCTCGACGACATCTTCCTGCGGGTCTACGGCGACGAGAATGTCCTGGAGGAGGTCTGAGATGGCACGCCACAACCTCGGCACCGTCGTCGCGTTCGAGATCTCGCGCACGCTGACCAAACGCCGATTCTGGATCGCGACCCTCATCGTGCCGGTGATCATCGGCATCGTCGTGGGGCTCGTCGTCGCATCGAACAGCTCGACCGACAACAGCGTCTCGTCGCAGAAGAACGCCAAGCTCTCGTTCACGTACACCGATGCCAGCGGCATCGTCGACCCCGCGATCGCTTCGGCCGTCGGGGGCACGCCCGCGAGCAGCGCGAGTGCGGCGATCAAGGCCGTGAAGAGCGGGAAGCAGGATGCGTTCTTCGCCTACCCCAAAGATCCCGCGAAGCAAGCGACCCTCGTCTACGGCGTCGACAAGGGCGTGTTCGACAACGGCACCTACTCCTCCGTGGCCACGCAGATCCTCAAGTCGAGCGCCGAGGCGAAGGTCGGCAACGCCGGGTTGACGTCGCTCGTGCAGGGAAACGTCACGGTCGACGCGACGACATATGGCACCGGCGGTCGCGTGTCGGGCGGCATTGGGAGCCTGATTCCACCCCTGCTCTTCCTGGCGATCTTCTACGTGGTCATCCTGCTGCTCGGCAACCAGATGCTGACGTCGACGCTGGAGGAGAAGGAGAACCGAGTCACGGAGATGATCCTGACGACCCTCAACCCGACCAACCTCATCCTCGGCAAGGTGATCGCGCTCTTCGTGGTGGGTATCGTGCAGATGCTGGTCTTCGCCCTGCCGGTCGTGTTCGTCTACCTGTTCTTCCGGTCGTCGCTGAATCTGCCGTCGCTCGATCTCGCGAACCTGCAGCTCGATCCGTTCCAGATGATCACGGGGGCTCTGCTGCTGATCGGCGGCTTCACGCTCTTCACGGGCACGCTCGTCGCCGTGGGCGCGATCATGCCGACGGCCAAGGAGGCCGGGCAGATCTTCGGGATCATGATGGCGCTGATCTTCATCCCCTTCTACGCGGTGACGCTGATCGTCTCCGACCCGGGTGCGCTGATCGTGCAGGTGTTCACGTGGTTCCCGTACTCGGCGCCGGTGACGGCCATGCTGCGGAACGGGTTCTCGTCGCTCTCGCCGGCGGAGGCCATCGGGGTGATCGTTGAGCAGTTCGTGCTCGGGTTCATCGTGCTGCGGCTGGCCGTGCGGCTGTTCCGGTACGGGTCGATCGAGTACTCCAAGAAGGTGTCGCTGCGGACGATCCTGCCCGCTCGCAGGCGCCCAAACCCCACCTCGGCCCCGCGCGCATGACCCTGGAGCCGACCGATCTCCTCGGCCGCTGGACCCTCGACCGCACTATCTACGACCACCTCGAAGGCACCACGATCACCGTGACCGGCACGGCCGAGTTCGTCACCCCCGCCCCCGGGCGAATCGACTGGGTCGAGTCCGGTGTGCTGCACCTTCCTGCGGGTGACGTTCCGATCACGGCCACCCGGCATCTGCGCCAGGAGCCCGACGGCGCGTGGGCCACTGATTTCGCGGACGGGCGAGCGTTCCACGCCTGGGGCGTCGGGGTCGAGCTCGTGCACGAGTGCTCGCCCGACATGTACCGGGGGCGGCTGGAGCCTGAGTTGCCGGCCGCCGGGCGTTGCGACCGCCGCGACGCCTGGACGATGCAGTGGGCGGCAACCGGCCCGACCAAGGACTACGTCATCGACAGCCGGTACAACCGCGCCGACGGGTGATGCCGACGGCCGCAGCGGGCTCCTTGCGTGCTGGTGGCCGTCCAGTCGAAGTGGCGGGGTGGGCACGCCGTCGACAATTCAGGGCTGGGCGTGCAGGCCCGCCGCGAAGCCAGCGCGCCCAGGCACCGAATGCGCCCCAGCCCTGAATTGCCCGCAGGGTCTGGCGGCGCCCGGGCCGCTGAGTAACGTGGGGGCATGTTGCTCCGTCCGTACACCGCGCAGGATGCCGAGGCGACCCTCGAGGTCTTCCGGCGGGCGGTCCGTCTGACGGCGATCCACGACTACACGCTCGAGCAGATCGCCGCCTGGTCGAACAACGACATGGAACTCGCCGCCTGGCACGCGCGGCGCGCGGCGCGGCCGACCCTCGTGGCCGACATCGACGGCGTGGTCGGGTTCAGCGACGTCGACGACTCCGGTTACATCGACATGCTCTTCGTCGACCCCGATTTCGCGCGCCGCGGCGTGGCCTCAACGCTCCTCGCCCTGCTGACCGAGCAGGCGGCGACCGCGGGCGCGCTCGAGCTGACCGTTCACGCGAGTATTACGGCGCGACCTTTTTTCGAGAGTCATGGCTTCGAGGTCGTCGAGGAACGTCGGCCCGTGTTGCGGGGCGTCGAACTCACCAACTTCGCGATGCGGAGACGGCTGCACTAACTCCCCGGGAGGGCCCGGCTAAACCGCCTTCTCCTGGATCCCCCACGGCGAGCCGTAGCCGGCGGGCGCCTCGGCCCCCAGCAGCGACAGGAACGGCCCGGCGGGGAACGCCTCCGGCCCTAGCACCCCGGCCCCCGACCACTCGCCGCTGGCGAGCAGCTCGAGTGCGATCACAGGGTTGATCGCGGTCTGCCAGACGACCGCCTGCGAGGAGTATTCGGCCATCGTCTGCTCGTTGTCGACCACGTGGTAGAGGTACGTCGACCGCGGCTGCCCGTCCTTGCCGAGGCCGGTGACCCAGAGTCCGGCGCAGGTTTTGCCGCTCATCTTGTCGCCGAGGGTCGCAGGATCCGGAAGGGCCGCAGCCACAACGTCCCGCGGCGACACCAGCTGCCCCTTCACGGAGATCGGGGTGGTCGAGTCCAGACCGAGCATGTGCAGCGTCTTCAGCACGTCGATGAACTCCTGGCCGAGACCGTACTTGAACGTGACGCGCTTGGCCGAAGTCCAGCGCGGCATGAGCAGCACCTCCTCGTGCTCGACGTTGACACACTCGACCGGGCCGATGCCCTCGGGGAAGTCGAAGATCTCCGGCTCGGAGAACGGGGGCGTCGTGTACCAGCCGCGACTCTCCTCGAAGATGACGGGCGGGTTGAGGCACTCCTCGATGGTCGTCCAGATCGAGAACGACGGGGCGAAGTCGTAGCCGGCCACCACGAGGTTCGCCCCGTCGCGAACGCCGAGCTCGTCGATCTCGCTGAAGAGCTCGTCCTCGGCGTAGCGGGCGAACACGTCGGAGAGTCCGGGTTCGACGCCGATGCCGACGAGCGCCAGCTGCCCCGCGGACTCCCAGGAGTCGGCGGCGGCGAACTGCTCGTCGCCGAGCTTGACGCCGGTCTCCCTGTGGGGTGCGGTGGGGTGGGGGTGCGACAGGCTCATCGCCATGTCGAGGTAGGTCGCACCTGCCTCGAAGCAACCCTCGAAGATCGGCATGACGAAACGGGGGTCGACGGCGTTCAGCACGTGCGTAATCTCGTGGGCACGAATCAGCGCGGCGACAGACGCCGACGACGACGCGTCGATCTGTGCAGCGACGAGGCGCGGATCGCCCACCGCCTCAACGAGGGCGGCTGGACGGGACGCGTCGTAGTCGGCGACGACGAGCGTGTCGAAGAAGTCGCGACGAACGGCGATGCGCACGGCGGCGGAGCCGACGCCACCGGCGCCGACGATGAGGATCTTCATGACGGGCTACTTGCTTTCGTCGGGCGAGTCAGGTGTCGAGTCACGCGCAGAGTCGGCAGTGCGCGTCTCGGTCGTGTCCGGCTCCGGCCCCGTGTGCCGGTTTCCACGAATCCGTCGGCCGGTTTCGGCGTTGATGGCCACAGCCCCGGTCGGCAGGTTCGACAGGTCGGGCGAGACGACCGTCGGGAAGTACCCGGAGTCGGGCAGCCCGAAGTTCGCCTCCACGCCTGCACCCGGGGCGAGCACGAAGTCGTCCGAGCGCCTGGAAAGGGTCTGACCGCGGAAGAAGTCCGGCTTCATGATCCGCCAGATGATCATCAGGACGACGCCGATGAGCAGGCCGCCGACGCCGACGACCGTCTCGGCACCGATCCCGAAGATCGTCACGTTCTTGCCGTTCGCATCCGTCAGCCAGTCGGGGGCAGAGAACGCGTAAACGCCGTAGACGAAGACGGCCAGCAGCATGATCCCACCGATGAGCGGGAAGATCGCGCGCATGATGAGGTTGCGGAAGCCGGTCACGAACGCGGTCTTGCGGTAGTACCAGACGCAGGCGAAGCCGGTCATGCCGTAGTAGAACGCGATCATGAGGCCGATCGAGCCGATCAGCGCGTTCAGCAGGTTGACGCTGATGGCCGTGAAGATCAGGTAGAACGCGGCCGAGACGACGCCCATACCGATGGTGGACCAGGTCGGCGTCAGGTACTTCGGGTGGATCCGAGCGAAGCGTTCGGGAATGGCCTTCCAGACCGCCATCGAGAGCGAGGTGCGCGCCGTCGGCAGGATCGTCGTCTGGGTCGAGGCCGAAGCGCTCGTGAGGATCGAGAACCCGAGAGCGGCCATCAGGATGCTCCCCACGACTCCTCCGCCGAAGAGCGTCGGCCCGACGGCCGAGAACACATCGCCGGCGTTGTTCAGGTTCGCCAGGCCGATGCCCTTGTCGCCGACACCGGCGAAGGAAATGGTGGCGACGGCGACCAGTACGTAGGTCACGAGCAGCAGCAGGGTCGAGATGACGGCGGCGCGGCCCGGGGTCTTCTCGGGGTCCTTCGTCTCTTCGTTGATGGACACCGCGGTGTCCCAGCCCCAGTAGATGAAGATGGCGGTCAGCATGGCCGGGGCAATGGTGCCGAAGCTGAGCGTGAAGGGGTTGAGCCAGCTGAACGACGGGTGCAGCGAGTACGACTCGGCGTGACCGCCGTAGACCCTCACGAGCGCGAACACGGCGAAGAAGATGAGGATGATGACCTCGAAGGCCAAGAGGACGTACTGCAGTCGGGCGGAGATTTCGATGCCGCGGTAACAGATCCAGGTCATCAAGGCGATCCAGGCGAGACCGGCGATGGTCGTCGCCGTGGTGTTGCTGGAGAGGGCCGAGACCCCGGGGAGTCCGAAGCTGCCTACGAAGGTGAACGAATAGGATCCGGCGATCTGAGCGAGGTTCGCCATGACGATGACGTCGGCGGCGATGATTCCCCAACCGCCCATCCAGCCCGTCATCGGGCCGAAGGCCCTCGAAGCCCAGGTGAAGGTGGTGCCGCAATCGGGCTCTGCCTTGTTGAGTTCCTGGTAGGCGACGGCGATGAGGTACATCGGGATGAAGGCCAGGAGGATGATGCCCGGGGCGTGGACGCCGGCGACGGTGGCGCCACCGACCACGATGAAGCCGAGGCTGGCTGCGAGGCTGTAGGCCGGAGCGGTCGAGGCGATGCCGACGACGACGCTGGAGATCAGGCCGAGGGAGCCTCCCTTCAATCCTTTGGTGTCGACGGCTTGGGTAGAGGTCGTCTGTGTGGTTGCGGTCATCATGGACTCCGTCACAGTGCTCGGGAACGCGAGGGAAGCGCGATTGCCCTACGAAAGCGGATGGTGCCAGACTCCGTCAATGCCGTCTCGTCCTGTCAGGCGCCTCCTTCTCACCGTTCCGGCAGAGGGCGCCTACCGGGCGCGGAGGTTGTCGCGCAGTGTGGCCGCCGGGTAGCCCCGGCGAGTCACGCCGCGACGCTGCAGAGCCGGCACCAGACCGTTCGTGATCTCGTTGATGTACTCCCGGCTGGTCGGCTGTCCGAAGAAGAGGAACCCGTCGCCGCCGACCTCCTGCATGAACTCGTCCATCTCTGCCGCGACCGAATCGGGCGTGCCGACGAGCTCCACCGTGCCGATGCGCATCGACGACATCCCCTCCTTGATCGTGCGGCCGCCGAGCACCTTCCGCCAGATCTCGAGCTGCCCCTGGTGACCGTTCGTACTGACGTCTTCGGGCAACGGCTGGT
>JAODMX010000224.1 GCA_025464735.1 Frondihabitans sp.
GGTCGTCGTCCCACGACGGGGGGTTTCTTGCCGAGACGATCGCAGAGACCCAGAGTGCCGACGGGACGTCGCTGCCGCGTCGCGTGGCGCTGTGCATCGAAGAGCTCCTCGCCGACGCTCACCTGTCCGGAAGCGATGTTGCCGGAGTGGGGATCGGCGTGGCGGGCGCGGTGGATCCGAGCGGGGGAGAACTCGAACTCGCCCCGAATCTGGAGGGCGTCAGACCGTCGGAGATTCGCGCCGAAATTGCCCGCACCATTGCCGCCCCCGTGTTCTTCGACAACGACGTCAATCTTGCTGTCCTCGGCGAATGGGTCGACGGGCACGCGCGAGGCCTGAGCGACTTCGTCTTCATCGCGGTCGGTACCGGAATCGGGATGGGCATCGTTGCCGGCGGCCAGGTGATTGTCGGGACGAGGCACGCCGCCGGCGAGATCGGCTTCCTCCCTTTCGGCGCTGACCCGTTCGACGAAAAAAGCCACGTCCACGGGGCTCTGGAGGAAGTCGCCGCCGGTGACGAAATCGCTGCCCGCTACCGGCAGTCCTCGGGGTCCGACGTCACGACTCGTGACGTCTTCGATCTGGCAGAGCAGGGTGATCCCGCGGCAGCGG
The DNA here is from genome assembly GCA_025464735.1 of Frondihabitans sp. The sequence goes on from JAODMX010000224.1 coordinate 613, forward strand.
CGTCGCTGGAGATCGAAGCCAAGAATGTCGCCCTTGCCATCGCGTCCGTTCGAGCCGTTCTGGATCCTTCGCTGGTGGTTCTCGGCGGCGGGGTTGGTGCTCGCCCGGAGATGCTTGCACGCGTCACACCGTGGCTTCTCCGCCTCGGCTGCGACGACCTCGACGTCCGCACCAGCCTCCTCGGCTCTGCTGCGTCCGTTCGCGGCGCCATCGAGATCGCCAGCCGTCAACCCGACCGTCGTGAAATCACGAACGCCTGAAAGGCCGTCATGTTCCTCGAGACCCTGAAATCCCGCAACCCCGCCCTTCTCCAGGCCGCCGTGGCGCTCCACCAAAGCGGGGAGCTCCCGGCCAACACGTTCGTCCTGGACCTCGACGCCATCTCGGCGAACGCCGCAGTCATCGCCGCTGAAGCGTCACGTCTGGGCCTGACTGTCTTCGCCATGACGAAACAGATCGGCCGCAACCCGGACGTCTCCCGTGCCCTCATTGCCGCCGGCATCGAAGCCAGCGTGGCCGTCGACATGGCCTGTGCCAAAACAACTGTCGCCGCAGGTATGGAGCTGGGGCACATCGGACACCTCGTCCAAGTGCCCCGTGCCGAAGCAATCGCGGCAGCGTATTTGAAGCCGCACAACTGGACTGTCTTCGACGACACCAAAGCGACTGAAGCCGCTCAGGCCAGCGAACGCGTCGGCCGCGATCAGCGCCTCCTCGCCCGTATCCAGCACACGGGCGACGAGTTCTACTCGGGCCACGAGGGCGGGTACGAAGCGGACGACATCGCCGCGGTCGCCGATCGCCTCGACGCGCTGCCTGGCGCGCACTTCGGCGGGATCACCACCTTTCCCGCTCTCGTCTTCGACGGCACGGGTAACACCGTGCGGCGGACCACGAACCTCGAAACGCTTGAGCGGGCGGCGACCGTCCTTCGTGACGCGGGCCGTACCGACCTCCAGATCAACGCGCCCGGCACGAACTCCACGATCATGCTGCAGGCGCTCGCCGATGCCGGCGCCACGCAGGTAGAGCCCGGCCACGCCCTCACCGGAACGACACCGCTGCACGCGGTCCGAGGCGACCTCCCGGAGATCCCTGCCGTCTGCTACCTCAGCGAAGTCAGCCACTTCGCCGGCGGCCGCGCCTATTGCTTCGGCGGCGGAATGTACGTCGACCCCGTGTTCCCGCCCTACCAGGAGCGGGCTCTCGTCGGATCCGACCCGACCGACCTGCACGAGCTCAACGCCGACCTGCCGCCCGCAACCGCCATCGACTACTACGGCCAGCTCGAACCTGAGGGCCACCTCGTTGAGCCGGGCGACAGCGTCGTGTTCGGGTTCCGGATCCAGGCGTTCGTCACCCGCGGATACACCGCCGCTGTCTCGGGAATCTCCACCGGAAAGCCTCACGTCGAGGGCATCTACACCGTCGACGCCACCCGCACCACCTGGCCGTACTAACCCCGAACCACCACGACCAGCTCATCCCCTTTTTGACCACTACCAGAGGCAGGACGCCCTCGTGTCAACACTTCCCCGCACCAACTCGTTGAAGCGCAACAGTCTCACCATCATCGGATCCGTCGCCATGTGCATGGCCTTCATGGGCCCGGCGACGAGCGTCGCATTCAATACGAATCCCGCAGCCGCCGGCGCCGGATATGCCCTTCCGCTGTCGATCGTTCTCGCCCTCGTCGCCTGCCTCCTTCTCGCCAACACCATCGCGGCGTTCGCCCGCAAGCTCCCGACGTCAGGCTTCGCCTACACTTTCAACACGCACGGGTTCGGCCGGTCAGGAGGGTTCCTCTCGGGCTGGCTGCTGCTGCTGAGCTACGGAATGCTCGCCCCAATGCTGCTCAGCGCGATCGGCTCCTACAGTTCGCAGTTTCTGAGCACCCAGTTCCATCTCACCGTGCCGTGGCAGATCATGTCGCTCGTCTTCGGCGTCGTCGTCTGGCTCATCAACGCCTCCGGTGTCTCGGACTCGGCCAAGGCCGCACTCATCTTCCTGGTCATCGAAGTGGGTGTCATCCTCGGCCTCGTCGGGACGATCCTCGGACACGGCGGTGCCGAGGGGCTGTCCCTTCAACCGTTCAACCCCGTCAGCTCCCTCCACGGCGTAAGCGGACTCGGAACCGGCATGCTGTGGGGCATTCTGATGTTCGTCGGGTTCGAGTCGGTCGCCACACTCGGCGAAGAGGCGAAGGCCCCGAAGAGGACCATTCCGATCGCGTTGTTCAGTGCGGTCATCGTGATCGGCCTGTTCTACGTTCTCGCCTCCTACGGTGCAGCCATCGGTTACGGACGCTCACACGCCGGAACGTTCGCGGCCGACACCAACCCGTGGGCAACCCTCGCGACCAAATACTGGGGTATCAGCTGGGCACTGGTCCTCACTGTCATCGCGAGTCAATTCGCGAACTTCATCTCCGGCACCAACGCCGTCGTTCGGGTTCTCTTCTCGATGGGCCGAGAGAGCATCCTGCCGCGAATCCTCGGCCGCACCAGCCGTCGCCAGGTTCCCCACGTGGCACTCACCGCCTACCTCGCGTTCGGACTGATCTTCGTGTTCGTTCTCGGTGCGTTCCTCGACCCGCTTGTCATCTACGGGTTCTGCGGCACCATCCTCGGCCTCGGAATGATCATCATCTACATCCTCATCAGCATTTCGGTGATCCGGTTCTATCTCCGAGAGCACCCGAGCGAGTTTCGGATCGTTCGCCACGGGATCCTTCCGATCCTCACGGTCGTCCTCATGCTCCTGCCTGTCTACGGACAGATCTCGCCGGTCCCGCCGTTCCCCAACAATCTGGTGCCGTACATCATCGTCGCGTGGATGCTCGGCGGGACCGGCTACCTCGTCTACCTGAAAAGGAAGCGTCAAGACCTCGTCGAAGGAATGGGTCGCGTCTTCGATCACTCCGACGGTGACGATGCGACTGCCGAATCGAGCGGCGTTCCGAGCTACTAACCGGCCGGTTTCGGAGGGGGAGCGGTACTGCTTCGCAGAATCAACGTCGGGGTCTCGGAGGAGAAGTCGGGAACGTCCTCTCCTTTGAGCGCTCTGGCGAGAAGAGCGAATGCGCGGCCTCCGAGGCCGGCGAAATCCTGGCGGACGGTCGACAGGGGCGGCGTCCACAGCCGTGCGAGAGGGTGATCGTCGAAACCGACGACGCTCACCTCCTCGGGGACGGCCCTGTGTCCGTTCGCCAGGCCTCGGACCACGCCCATCGCGATCTCGTCGTTGCCACAGAACACCGCGGTGACGCTCGGATCGACGGCGAGGATCTCACCGATGCGCTCGCCGCTCTCCGGATCCCAGCTGGCATCGAGGATTTCCGGGACGGGTGCGCCAGCGGCAATGAGGGCATCGCGCCATCCGGTGGTGCGACCGTCTTCGTCGCGAGAAGGGGGGACTCGAACGTGGTGCACCGTCGCGTGGCCCAGTGCCAGCAGGCGTTCGACGACCTCTTGTGCGGCCTGACCTTCGTCGAGCACCGCCTGAGGGGGCCCGCTCTCGCGGATTCCCGAGATCGACACGGCGGGGATGTCCTTCGGCAGTCGGTGGACCGCCTGCACGCCGGGTGGGTCGAACTTGAGGACGACGATTCCGGCGAGAGGCTGGTTCAGCACAGTGCCGAGGGCGCGCTCGACTGTCTCCGGATCCGCCGATTCGATGACCGTGATGGTGACCAGGTAGCCGGCTTCGCGCGCCGCTTGCTCCACTCCCCGAATGGTCTCGGCGTAGCCGTACCGAGAGGTGTTTCCGGCGAGCACTGCGATGAGGCTGGGCTGGCCGGCCACGAGCGCGCGCGCCGCGGCGGATGGTCGGTACTTCAGCTCCTCGATGGCGCGGAGAACTCGCTCACGCTTGTCTTCACTGACTCGAGCGGCACCGGTGAGCACTCGGGAGACGGTCGGGATGGACACTCCGGCGACCCGCGCAACGTCGCGGATAACCGGTTTCGGCGATGTGGTGGACACGGGCCTCCTCCTCAGCTCGATGATGCCCTACTTGACGGCGCCGCTGGTGATTCCGGAGATGATCTTCCGCTGCATGACCATGAATGTGACCAGCAGCGGCAGGCTCATGAGGATGACGTAGGCGAAGATCAGGTGCCAGTTGTTGAGGTAGAGGCTGGCGCTGGCGACCTGGTAGAGGTTCAGCGGAAGAGTGTCGAGTCGACCGCCCACGACGAAGAGCGCGTAGAAGACGTCGTTCCAGATGTAGAGGCAGATCAGGATCGTCGCTGTCGCCAGAGTGGGGCCGAGCAGCGGCAGGATGATCGTGAAGAACACGCGAACCGGGCCTGCGCCATCGACCCGGGCGGCCTCCTCCAGTTCGATCGGGATGGTGCGGACGAATCCGGTGACGAAGAAGATGACCGTTGACAGATACATGCCCATGTAGACGCCGACCATGCCCGGGACAGTTCCGTCGAGGCCGATGTAGCGGAGAAGCAGGACGATGGTCACGACGGCGGGCGGCAGAACGATCCCGCTGATGGCGAGGGCGTAGACGGCCGCCGTCCCGCGGCTCTTTCTCCGAGCAAGAACCCAGGACGCCATGGATCCGAGCAGGAGCACCCCGACGACGGAAGGCACCATGATCAGGAGGCTGCCGAAGAACGCCGGGACCATCCGCCCTTGATCGATGACCGTGGCGAAGTTCTGGAACAGCTGCCAGTGGCTCGGGGCCGAGAGGTTCGGGCTGAGGGCTTCGGCTCGGGTCTTGCTCGCGGTGGAGACCACAAGCCAGAAGGGGACGCCGAGGAGCAGGACGACTGCCAAGATCGCGACCAACGGTTGCACGATCTTGCCGGCGCGGAACTTCCGCCGGCCGGGCGGCCGGGGTGTCGTGTTTGTCGAGGCGGTGCGCGGGGACGTGGGCAGGGCGGTCACAGGACGCGCTCCCTTCGGCGAAGGATGATGATGACGGGGAACGCGATGATCGTGACCATGATGAAGAGCGAAAGACTCATGGCGGTGGCCTGAGCGAAAAGGCCTTGGCCGAAGGTGCGGAAGATGTAGATGTTCAGCAGTTCGGTCGAGCCGCCGGGTCCTCCACCGGTGGTGGCCTGGACGACGTCGAATCCGTTCATGGAGCCCAGCAGAGCCGTGGCGACGTTGAAGGTGACGGCCGGGGCGAGCAGCGGGAATCGGATCCGGCGGAACGTCTGCCACCAGGAGGCGCCGTCGATGCGGGCAGCTTCGATGACTTCCGGGCTGATGGTTTTGAGGCCGGCGAGGTAGATGAGCATCGACAGGCCCATCCACTTCCAGGCGTGGATGAGCGTGACGACGAGGAGGGTCCAGGTGGTGTTGCCGAGCCAGGCGATCGTGACGGGATGGCCGGTGACGAAGCCGAGGATCTCGTTGAGTCCACCCGTGGGTTTGAGGAGCGCCTGGAAGATGTAGCCGACGGCGAGGGCGGACATGACCACGGGAACGAAGAAGGCGACGCGAGCGAACCTGTTGATGCGAGTGTCCTGCTCGAGGATGAGCGCGAGGACCAGGCCGAACAGGTTTTGGAAGATCGCGACCAGGATCCCGTAGATCAGAGTGATTCGAAGGTCGTTCAGAAGGCTTCCGCTGCCGAGGACCTCCATGAAGTTGGCGAATCCGACGAAGTTGATCCCGCTTTTGAAGCTGGACCAGTCGGTGAGCGCGTAGATGAAGTTGAACAGCGTGGGCAGGAAGAAGAAGACCACGAGCACGACCATCGCGGGCGCGAGGAACCACAGGGGGTGGTTGCGGAGTTGGGTCGCCCGCTGGGATCGCACCGTCTGTGCTGCGGGCGGGGCGGCGGGTCGTTCCACTGTCGTGGTCATGGAGTGTGTTCTTTCGATGTGAGATGGGGCGGCGGCCGGGTGCTCCGCCGCCCCGTTGCGTGGGGGTGGAGTGGGTTAGAAGCCCTTGACGCCTTCGGCTTTCGCGAGCTGTGCAAACTGAGTCTGGGTCGCTTGGGTGACCTGTTTCTCAGTCATCGTGCCCTGGATCATGTTGTCCAGGTAGATGTAGAGGTCAGGGTTGGCGACGGCGAGTGCCTGCATGGATCCGACCGACGTGTCGAGCGACGCGGCGACCTGCTTGAGGGCGGTCGGGACGTCCGACGGGGTCGCGACGCCCTTCTCGAGGGAGACAGTGGACTGCGACTTCACGAAGCCCGAGTAGCCCTGACCCATCCAGTACGAGAGGAACTGCTTGGCGGCGGATTCCTGCTTGCTGTTGCCGGTCTTGAACGCGACGAGAGCGTTCGACTGGTCGGGGATGTAGGTGCCGACATTGCCGGTGGGGCCGACGGGGACGAAGCCGATCTTCTGGTTCAGCTCCTTGGTGGTCGAAGTGGCCTGCATGGTGGTGAAGAAGGAGTTCACCTGAAGGGCCATTGCCGCTTTGCCGTCCAGGATGGCCGTCGCCTGGTCCTGCAGCGTGGCCGTCTTGATGTCCGAGTTGAACAGACCCTCGTCGATGTAGTTCTTGTAGTTGTCGACGGCGGTCTGCACGGTCGGGTCGGTGAACTTCGCCTGGTTGGCGTTGATCTTCGTCCAGAGTCCGTTCTTCGCAGCGTCAGCGAGCTGGGCCTGAACCCACCACTGGGTGGCCCACTTGTCACCGCCCATCTCGTAGAACGGGTCGATTCCCTTGGCCTTGAGGGCCTTGGCGTCGCTGATGAGGTCGGTCCAGTTCTTCGGCAGGGTGGTGATGCCACCCTTGGCGAGAACCTCCTTGTTGTAGAAGACCCCGATGACCGCGGGGCTCGTGACGAGAGCGGCATAGCGGGTGCCGTTGAGCTTGCCGGTGAAGTTGGCCAGATTGCCGGTGTACTTCGATACCCAGGGCGCGCCGGTCAGCGGCAGGAGGTTCGTCGTTGCATTCAACGACGTCAGCTCCGACGCGGTCGGCTGCCAGAAAGCAAGGTCCGGTTTGTTACCGGTGGCGACCTTCGTCTGGACGCCCTGCTCGTAAGGATCCGGAATGGTCTGGACCTTGACGGTGGCACCGGTGAGTTTCTCGAATCCCGTGATCACGCTGTCCGCGGTCTTATTCGAGTTGGTCGCGGCCCAGATGGTGAGCGTGGTGCCTTTCAGGTTGGTGTTCTGAGCGGCCCAGCCGCTTGTGGTGCTGCCGGTGTTGCCGGCACCGGGGGCGCTGCAGCCGGCGAGGACGAGCGCAGCTGAGACGGCGACGGCGATGGCCGTGCCCTTCAAAGCTTTCTTCATTGAATTGCTCCTTGTTTGGTGGTGCTTCTTGGTGGGGTGGGTCAGGAAAGAGGGGAAATGCGGTAGAGGCGGGCGCCGACCTCGTGAGTCGGCTTGGTCACGTGAAGCGTTCCGGTCGAGGGATCCCATCGGGTCGGCCACTGCTCCAGGTGGGAGGGAAACTCGGTGGTGACGGTGATGTCGTGCCCAACGAGATGAGGCAGCGACAGGTCGATCGCGGCGGCCCCGTCGGTTCGGCTCCACAGGGCGACGTGCTCGGCGCCGTCGTGGCGCAACCCGAGCGAGGTCCAGTCGGCCGACCACTCCGGCAGTCCCAACGGCCATTACGGCAGGGCGTGCGTCACGGTGTGCTTGAGTGACTGCGCAAGCCCCACGGCCTCGCGGACGACACCACGCTGTTCCGTGGTCATGCGGTCCACGTGCCCGGACAGGTAGAAGCGACCCAGGAGGCTGGTGGTCAAGGTGAAGACGGCTTCTTCGGCCGTCATGTCGGGCTGAGGGTAAGCCCAATTGGCAGCCTGCTCGGGAAGCATCGAGATCGGTGCCGATGCGGCGATGGGCGGGTAGCGGAGAAAGTCCTGCTGGTCGGAGGTGGACTGCAGATTCATCCGGGACAGCATGGCGAAGTCCATCCGCATCGCTCCGGAGGCGCAGTTCTCGAGCACGAGCTCGGGGTGGCGTTCGTAGACGCCGTCGATCCAGGCGAGATGTGCTCGGTTGTGTTCAAGAAGCCCGGATCCGGTGCTGGAGGTGCCGAAATCGGTTCCGGCGCCCGGGTTGATGTTGTAGTCGAGCTTGAAGTAGCCGATCCCGAACTCGGCGACGAGACGGTCG
>JAODMX010000240.1 GCA_025464735.1 Frondihabitans sp.
GTAGGCCATTGTGGCGAAGCGGTGTCGGAGCTTGTGCATTGTCCACTCGCCCTCTAGGAGGCCGGTGGCGAGCTTGCCGACCCAGCGTGGGGACAGGTGCCCGTTGTCGTCGCCGGGGAACGCGTAGCCGTGGGGGAGGCGTTGCAGTGCGGTGACGATGCCGGGAGGGCAGGGCACGACCCGGTCCTTCTGGCCCTTGCCGTGCACGGTGAGTGACCAGCCCACCATGTCCTCGAAGAGGTCGGCTGAGTGGACGGCGGCGACCTCTCCTCGACGCAAACCCATTTCGGCGGCGAGGCGCAGCATCAGCGCTTCGCGCGGAGAGGCCTTCATCAGCGCTTCGCGGTAGATGCGATCCGGCGCGGGCTTGGGGTTCGGCGTGCCCGGCTTCACTCGTGCCAGAGCGAGCGCCGGGTTCTCGTCCGTGTGTCCTGTTTCTTGCGTCCAGGTGAAGAACGACCGGAACGTCGACCGTCGACCCCGGGCCGTCTCGCGTGCCCACGGCTGACTCGCGGCGTACTCGACGAGGGCCTGCCCGGTCACCTGGGCCGGGTCGAGTCGGATCCGCCGGGCGAGGTGCTGCAAATGCTGCTTCCGCGTGGTGAGGGTCGTCAGCGGTGCGCCCGCGAGCCCCTGGGCGCTGAGGTAGAGGGCGATGAGTGTGATCCAGTGGTGTGTCATCAGCACAGTTTCTTGGACCGGTGGACGCGGTTTCGTCCGTCCGCGCGGGGGCATGCTCGGGACCCTTGATTTGGCGCGGGAGGTGTCACCTTGACTGGGGGTAGTTCGTCGCGCGCTCACGCCGCCACCAACTCACGAACGGGCAGTGAAGCTACAGAACAGAAGGTTGGGGGTTCGAGTCCCTTCGGGCGCACGACGTGTCATCAGAAACGCCCTCGGCTTCGGCTGGGGGCGTTTCGCCGTTCGTCAGGGGTCGGCTGATGAGACACGCTGCCGGCGCAGGGAGCCCTCGGCTGAAGAAGGTGCGAATCTCCCGGTGTCGTCCGGATCCCCATCGGTCAGCCGGGCCTCGATCGTACCGACTGCCCCGTCACTGCCGTTGACACCAGCAATCGCGTAGTCGGGCACAGCGGTCGTGGTCATACGTTCGTGTAGTAGGGGAGCTCGTCGTGACAGGCCCGTATTCGTTCTGTTTTTCGCTCTCGTTTCCTGCTTTCGATGAAGATTTCTTCGGAGTTTTGGCGCAGGAGCGAAACGTCGTGGAAACACTGATCCCTCATTCTGAATTGACCAGTTCAAAAACTGAGCTGAGCCGGACCTTTCGATCGGAGCCGCCTTGTCCTCCCTCATCCTGGGATTCTTCGAGCACCTCAACCCCAACGGGATGTCCGGTGCGTCGTGGAGCCACCCGCGGAACACTTCGACGAACTACCTGACGCTCGATTACTGGATATCGCTTGCGAAGCGTCTCGACGAGGCCGGCGCCGACTTCCTGTTCCTCGCGGACAGTTACGGCATGCCGATCGTCGACGGCGCCGTGCCAGAGGCAGCACTGCGAGTCGCTCAGCACATCCCGACAGCCGATCCCTTCGGCATCGCCTCGGCGGTGCTTGCGGCGACGAATGATCTGGGCCTCGTGATCACGTCGTCCACGGTCTTCGAGGAGCCCTACGCGAACGCCCGCCGATTCGCCACCCTCGACCACCTGTCCGGCGGCCGCATGGGCTGGAACGTCGTGACGAGCGCGTCGGCGGCCTCGGCATCCGCGATGTTCGGGCGTGAGCTGACCCCGCATGACACCCGCTACGACATGGCGGACGACTACATGGAGCTCTCGTACCGTCTCCTTGAGGGGTCGTGGGAAGACGACGCGGTGGTGCAGGATCGCGACGCTCGCGTCTACGCGCGAGCCTCGGGTGTGCACCGGGTCGACTACGAGGGCGAGTACTTCCGCGCCCACGGAGTTTTCCCTGTGGAGCCGTCGCCGCAGCGGACGCCCGTCGTCTTCCAGGCCGGCAGCTCCGGGCGCGGCCGCGCGTTCGCCGCCGCTCACGCTGAGTGCGTCTTCCTCCAGGGCACCACCGTGCCGGCGGTCGCCGCGTCGGTCGCAGACATCCGTGCGCAGGCTGTGGGGCTCGGGCGAGACGCGACCGACGTCAAGATCCTGGTCGGACTGACCGTCATCACGGCCCCGACCGCCGAAGAGGCCGCGCAGAAGTACGAGGAGTTCCGCAGCTTCTCCACCGATGAATCGGCGGCGGTGCAGTTCGCGTACAACACCGGTATCGACCTGCTGTCGATGGACCCCGACAAGCCGCTCGGCGACGTCGCGGCGAACCAGGGGCAGTCGAACGTCGACCGGTTCCGCGGCGGCCCCGACACACCTGCGCCCACGGTGCGGGAGATTCTCGACGAACTGCGGGGGCGGGGCCTGCGCGGGCTTGTGCTCGTCGGAAGACCCGAGCAGGTGGCCGACGAGATTGAGGCCTACGTCGAATCGACCGGCGTCGACGGATTCCTGCTGGAGTCCTACCTCAACCCTGGCACCTACGACGACATACTGGGCCTCCTGCTCCCGGTCCTCCGGGAGCGCGGCGTTGTCGAGCCGTTCCGTGAGGCCGGGTCGCTGCGAGAGCGGCTCGCCGGTGGTGGCACGGCTCACCT
>JAODMX010000283.1 GCA_025464735.1 Frondihabitans sp.
TCAACAACTACCGTCCGCAGTTCTACTTCCGGACCACGGACGTGACGGGCGTTGTGCACCTGCCCGAGGGCACCGAGATGGTCATGCCCGGCGACACGACGGAGATCACCGTCGAGCTGATCCAGCCGATCGCCATGGAGGAGGGCCTCCGCTTCGCTATTCGCGAGGGTGGCCGCACCGTCGGCGCCGGCACGGTCGTCACGATCATCAAGTAGCAACTCGAAAAGCGGGTCGCACCCTTCCGGGTGCGGCCCGCTTTTCTCTGTGCTCGTTTGGCCGCTCTCGCGGCTTGCGGGGGCGGGCCCTGCGGGCCCGACCCCCGCTTTTGTCTGCGCCGTGGACGGCGTCGGTGGGGCTGCGTGCAAAATGAAGGAGCTTCTGTCGCGTTGGCCGCTGGATCGGCCTCGGCTAACGGGTCGGCGCGGACGACGGGTACGGATCTCCTTCGTTTTGCGAGGAAGCTCCGCGCCGGAGGCACTCGCGTCCTAGATCATCGGCGCACCGCGCAGCAGACGAACAGTTCGTGACGGGCGAACATGAAGTCTTGTCACAGGTTTGTGACCGGGCGCATGATGGACGCAGCCGGACATCCCGGTGGAACAAGGGAGGATCGACAATGGCTGGTTTCGATGACATCACTAAAAAGGCTCAAGATTTCCTCAAAGACGGCAAGGTGCAAGACGCCCTGAAGAGCGAGAAAGTCGAGGGGATCAGCGACAGCATCCTCGACTCGGTTGCCGGTGCCGCAGACAAACTCACGGATGGCAAGTTCCACGACAAGATCGAGTCGGCCAAAGAAGAGGCCGACAAGAAAATTGGCAACGAGTAGCTCGCTTCCTACGAAGCCCTCGGCACCGCACAGACGACCGGGGGCTTTGTCGTGTGCGGTCCCGTCCGTGCCGTGAGGGGCTCGTGTACCGGGGAGTGCCTGCAGTCACGTAACGTGGGGAGTCGTGCTTCCCCCACCGGGCACGCGAGAGGACCAGCGCAGTGAGCGAGTGCATCCACGGACTGGATGAAGAATTGTGCGACATCTGTTCGCCCCGCAAGCCCGACGAACCGCCCGAGGCAGTGGCTGCCCCGCGCACCCGTTCTCCCCGAACCGCGCCGAGGGCCCCTGGCGCAGCTCGCGCAGCGACCATGAAGTCGCCGCCGCGGGTGACCACGTCACGCCGTCCGGTCGTCGAGGCGTTGCCTGACGTCGACCTTGCGGCGATGCGCGTGCACCACTTCACCCACGTGTCGAATCTGGAGGCGATCCTCGCCGACGGGTTCCTGCGAGCAGGGGTGACCCCCGAGTTCGATGTGAGCTCGACTGAGCTTCGTGCGCGTCGTCTGGTCGCAACGGTGCCCGAGGGCCCACCGCTGGCCGAGTACGTCCCGTTCTCCCTGTCGCCGGATGCCCGGTCCTGGAACGAGGTACGCGCAGGAGCCGAGGGTCCCACCTGGTCGGACGCCGCGCGTTCCGCCCGCGTGAACGACTTCGTTCTTCTCGTGCTGCCCGTGAGTGCCCTCGGAGACGACTTCGTCGTCACCGACGGCGACGCCACCGCTCCACTTACACGATTCGGGGCGGGGTTCGGCGCGGGTGGCGCGCTCGTTCGCCGGGCCGCTTTTTCGGATCCTGATCTCCTCGGCGTCGAGATTCTCGTTCCCGGTGCGGTTGACCTGACTGCGGTGACCCTCATCGGTGTGCCAAACGATCGCATGCGGGACCGGGTGAAGAGCCTGGTCAAGGATGGCGGCGGGGCGGCTCCGCGAGTCTCGATCTATCCGCCCTGGTTCCGGCCCAGCGCCGACTGAACGAAGGGCAAACGGCGGCAGCAGCAGCGGCCGCCGCGGCCGCGACACGCCCGGGTTGCAGCAAATGCCGGGGTGTGGCAAGATTATCTGGTTCAACACTTCCGCCCAGTGCTTCGGCACGGGTGTGAATCACTGCCAGGCAGTGCACAGTTCTTCGGGCTGGGCCGCGGGTAGCAGGACACCTCTTCAAATCGAATCCGAAGGCGCGAGCTACAGCTGTGTAAAGCGGCAGGTGGTGCGAGCCGGATCCAGGAGCGATCCCCGAGCGGGATCGGTCGCGGGCCGAGAGATGGACCTCCCCAGGGCGTCCACTGCGTAAGCGCAAATCTTTCGCGGGTTCGAACATGCCCCAGAGCACCGGCAGTTCCATCGCCGTCTCGCGGGGTTTGACAGCAGAACAGTGGTTCGGCAGGCGAGCAACACGCCTTGCCTACCGACATAGTCCGACCGGATCCGAGAGATCCGTGCGGGCGCGTCAGGCGGCCCCGTGAAGGTGCGCGACGTTTATTCGAGAGAGAGTCACACATGGCGGGACAAAAGATCCGCATCCGACTGAAGTCGTACGACCACGAGGTCATCGACACGTCAGCTCGCAAGATCGTCGACACGGTTACCCGTGCCGGGGCGACCGTGGTCGGCCCCGTGCCGCTCCCCACGGAGAAGAACGTGATCGCAGTCATCCGTTCGCCCCACAAGTACAAAGACAGCCGCGAGCACTTCGAGAAGCGCACGCACAAGCGTCTCATTGACATCATCGACCCGACGCCGAAGGCCGTCGACTCGCTCATGCGTCTCGACCTTCCGGCCGACGTCAATATCGAGATCAAGCTGTAGGGGGCGACTGATGGCCAACTCAACGAAAACCGTCAAGGGCCTGCTCGGCAAGAAGCTCGGCATGACCCAGGTCTGGGATGCAGACAACAAGCTCATCCCCGTCACCGTCGTCGAAATCTCTCCGAACGTCGTGACGCAGATCCGCAGCGAAGAGAAAGACGGCTACGTTGCCGTCCAGATCGCTGCCGGTCAGATCGACCCGCGCAAGGTCAACAAGCCTTCCGCCGGCCACTTCGAGACTGCGGGTGTCACCCCCCGTCGTCACCTCACCGAGGTTCGCACCGCTGACGCCGCCGAGTACGCACTCGGTCAGGAGCTCACGGTCGATACCTTCGAGGCCGGCCAGAAGGTCGACGTCGTCGGTACCTCGAAGGGCAAGGGCTTCGCCGGTGTGATGAAGCGTCACAACTTCGCCGGTGTCTCCTCCTCCCACGGTTCGCACCGTAACCACCGCAAGCCCGGCTCGATCGGTGCTTCGTCGACCCCCAGCCGTGTCTTCAAGGGCATGCGTATGGCCGGTCGTATGGGTGGCGACCGCGTCACCGTCCTCAACCTCACGGTGCACGCCGTCGACGCCGAGAAGGGTCTCCTGCTCGTCAAGGGCGCTGTCCCCGGTGCTCGCGGTCGCATCGTCTTCGTCCGCACCGCCGTGAAGGGGAACTAGCGCATGGCTACCACCACTGCATCCGCCAGCACCGTGTCCACTGTCGATGTCCTCGACGCCAAGGGCGCCAAGTCCGGCTCCGTTGAGCTTCCCGCCGCGATCTTCGATGTCGTCACCAACGTGCCGCTCATCCACCAGGTCGTCGTCGCGCAGCTCGCTGCCGCTCGTCAGGGCACGCACAAGGTCAAGAGCCGCGGCGAGGTTTCCGGCGCCGGGCGCAAGCCGTTCAAGCAGAAGGGAACCGGTCGTGCCCGTCAGGGTTCGATCCGCGCCCCTCAGATGACCGGCGGTGGCATCGTCCACGGCCCGACGCCTCGTAGCTACGCGCAGCGGACCCCCAAGAAGATGATCGCCGCAGCTCTGCTCGGTGCCATCTCCGACCGCGCCCGCGGTGCTCGCGTCCACGTCGTCGAGAGCTTCGTCGCAGACGTCGTCTCCACAAAGACGGCTCTCGAGCTGCTCGCCACGATCTCCACGAGCAAGCACGTCCTCGTGGTCATCGAGCGCGGCGACGAGCTGACGCAGAAGAGCGTCCGCAACGTCGATGAGGTCCACGTCATCACGTGGGACCAGCTCAACGCTTACGACGTCCTCGTCTCCGACGACATCGTGTTCACCAAGAGCGCTTTCGAGGCCTTCGTGGCCGCGAAGACCAAGAAGGAGGCCACCGCATGAGCGGCATCCACAAAGACCCCCGCGACGTTGTGATCTCGCCGGTCGTCTCCGAGAAGAGCTACTCGCTGATCGACCAGGGCAAGTACACCTTCCTGGTCGACCCCCGCTCGAACAAGACCGAGATCAAGCTCGCCATCGAGAAGATCTTCGACGTCAAGGTCGACAGCATCAACACGCTGAACCGCACCGGCAAGACGCGCCGCACC
>JAODMX010000294.1 GCA_025464735.1 Frondihabitans sp.
CCGTCAACGTAGGGTTCGCTGTCCATTGCTCAATCCTGCCACCCGGGGGTGCCCAGGTGGCCCGCCGGGGATGAACTGTTGGTAACTCGTCTGTCGCTGCCGTGCGGTTCTCTCCTTCGATTTGTGAGGAATGTAAATGTAACGTATTGATTAAGTGCTGCGGGGCAGACAGTTAGGGAATCATGCTCAGAAAAATCATTGCTGCTGGAATTGTGCCGCTCGTGGGGCTCGTCGTGATTGCCCCGGCCCCGGCCGGCGCAGTGACATCGGACAAAGGCCTCAACTCGTCGATCACGTCTCTCGATGACTCCTGCGTTTTGGCCCTCCAGGTCGCAACCCCCGGAGTGACCGCCGAGGAAATCCACGAGCTCTGCAGCGCGACGACCGTGGTTTCTGTCTCGCCCTCAGAAGAAGTCGGGGTGGATTCGCTTCCGTCCACGGCCGAGGTCGGGTCGGAGACTCGACGTGAGCTGAGCGAAGCGGCTCGCGCCGGGACCCTCCGCTCCAAGTCGTGGGATCAGGCGAAGTTCGGCGGCACCTACAAGGAGATTCACAAGGGCACGTTCTGGTATGACGGCTCGAAGGCCTGGTCGTCTGAGCAGACCTATCGCGGCAAACGTGGGAGTCATTCGTGTGGTTCCAGGGGAAGTTGGGGGCTCGGCGTGAATGTCAGCACTGTCGGATGCACCGCTCCGCGCTCCGGTACTGGGGTCGTCAACCGTGAGACCTACAAGGTCCAGGCCGTCGCCAATGGCAGCCCGATCAAGTGGACTCTGGCGATGTCCATGCTGTTGAAAGCGAACGGCAGCACGGTGAGTCGTGCCAGCTGAGGTCGAATCCCGGAGGCGCGGCCCGGCTCAGAGGGCGAGTCCGCTGGTTGTCACCCTCTTCCTTCTGGGAACCGTCGCCGTGGGGTACTCCTTTCCTGGGGGTGGCCTGCTGGTCGCGTTGTTGGCGGTTGCTACTGAGCTTCGGCGTTCGAGAAGGGCCATCGTGCTGCTCTTCGCAGTCGGCGCGCTACTTGCGCTCATACCGCTCGTCACCGTGATTGGCCTGGGGATACCGCCTGTCGCGACAGTCCGTGATGGGGTCGATCCGTGAGAGCGCCGGTCAGCGAGCGAGCGTGTACTGCACGTCGACCGCGTAGTCGGTGAAGCCGCGAGCGGCGTAGAGGCGGAGCGCCTGGGAGTTGTCGCCCTCGACGTACAGCGCCGCCGTGTCGAGTGATCGCGCGGCCAGCCGGGCAAGGCCGGCGTCGACGACGACGCCGCCGAGGTGCTCGCCCTGGTGCTCCGGTGAGACGCCAACGGCGTAGAACTCGCCGGGCTGCCCCGCCTCGACCTTGAGCCAGCAGAACGCCAGGAGCTGGTCGCCGCGCCAGAGAAGAAGGAAGTCGTCGGGATCGAACCAGGCGTCGGCCTTGCGGGCGTCGAGGTCGGCCTGGTCGATCGAGCCCTGCTCCGGGTGTGAAGCGAAAGCGCGGGCGTTGAGATCGAGCCAGGCCGCATCGTCGATGCCGGGGCGGAACGGGCGCACGAGGGTGCCCGACGGGAGGGGGCGAGCCTCAGGATCCTGCGCGACCGTCGCCCTCTGCTGCAGCAGCCGCCGCGTGGCAGCGAATCCGAACTCCTCGGCCAGACGTGCGGCCCCCGGGTGGTCACCGTGCGCCCACACGGCGAGGTCACCAGAGGTTGCCTCGAGCACGGCCCGCAGCAGGGCGGTGCCGCGGCCGGCTCGTCGCAGCGCGGGGTGGACGACGAGCTCGGCCTCGCTCGCGCGGAGAATCGCGGCCGCGTTGCCGTCGCCGAGCACGCGGGCTTCGCCGGAGCGAGCCTCGACGAGCGCCTGGTCGGAGAAGGGAGGAACGCCGTCCTCTGCCAGCGCCGCCGCGGCCAGTTGCTCAACTGCTGCCAGTCTCATCCTTTTGCACCCTTGAGGTTTGAGTGTCCAGAAACGGCCGCGTCACCCGTCAATGGGCAGCCGTTTCTGGACACTCGGCGGCGGGCGGAGGGGGAAGAAACGGCGGCGGCGGTGTCAGGACGTGACGGGCTGGACATCGCGCGTGTCGTCGTCGTAGACGTTGAAGCGATAGCCGACGTTGCGAACCGTGCCGATGAGTGACTCGAGGTCGCCGAGCTTCGCGCGGAGGCGCCTGACATGGACGTCGACCGTGCGCGTGCCACCGAAGTAGTCGTAGCCCCAGACCTCGCTGAGCAACTGCTCGCGAGTGAAGACGCGGGACGGGTGCGTCGCGAAGAAACGCAGCAGCTCGAACTCTTTGAAGGTGAGGTCGAGGGGCCGGCCGTGCACCTTGGCCGAATAGCTGGCCTCGTCGATCACGACACCGGACGCCTGGATCTTGGAGCCGGTCTGGGTTTGCGCGAGCCTGCCGGTGACGAGTCGGATGCGCGCGTCTACTTCGGCGGGGCCTGCGGTCTCGAGGATGACGTCGTCGACTCCCCACTCGGAGTTCACCGCGGTGAGGCCGCCCTCGGTCAGGACGAGCACCAGCGGAACCGTCACGCCGGTGGTGCGCAGAATCTTGCAGAGGGCCTTGGCACTCGCCAGGTCGGACCGCGCGTCGACGAAGATGAGATCGCTCGACGGAGCGTTCACCAGGTGCGCAGGCTCGGCCGGGATCTGCCGAGTACGGTGGCTGAGGAGGGCCAGTGCCGGAAGGACATCGGGCGTGCTTGCAGAGGTCAGGACCAAGAGCTGCGCCACACGACCTCCAGTAGATGTACTGCGCTTGAGTCTAAATCACAGTGGCAGCACCCCCGACCACACTACTGGTGCCCGGAGCCGCCTGAGTAGGGGATGATGAACGGGTGGAATCGAAGACACGGCGCGACCGCCTCCGCCTGGCCACGACGCTCCCCGTCTGGGTCGTCGCCCTGGCGGGTGCCATCGTGGTTGCCGTCGCGACTCCGGGCGACCGTTATCTGGTCTGGCTTCCGCTGGTTCTCGGCGGCACGATCCTTCTGACGTTCTGCCTGCAGCTGGCCACGCGGGAGAAAGACGGCCTCGTCGACCGTGCGATGCTCAGCCTGAGTGGCAGCTTCGTGATCCTGGCCATTGCCACGGCGATCCTGTCTCTCCTCTCCCTCTGACGCGCGCTCGCGGGTAGTCTTGGGGCATGGATTCCCTGCTCCCTCTCGAGATGTTCTACATCGGCCTCCTGGTGCTGGCCTCACTCAGCATCGTCTTCATCGCCGTGACCGTCGTCGTCCGCTTGTTCAAGGGGCAGCGCTAGATCTTGATCGAGATCCCCACCGATCTCCCCGCGGAGATCGTTCCGCTTTCCTGGTTGCTCGGCGTCTGGGAAGGCACCGGTGTGGTCGATTACAAGACGGGCGACGATCCTGAGACCCGTCGTACCCACGAGTTCGGGCAGCGAGTGAGCTTCAGCCACGACGGTCTGCCGTTCCTCAACTACAGCTCCTATTCGTGGCTGCTCGACGAACAGCACACACCCCTCGTGAGCGAGACGGGCTACTGGCGGCTCGATCGCCCGGCCGAAGAGGGCGACCGCGGCCCCGCGATGCTGCCGGGCAGAGGCATCCAACCCTTCACGACCGCTCGTTCCGTCGAGGTTCTCCGCACTCCCGACGACGGGTTCGACATCGAGGTCTCGCTCGTGCACCCGAGCGGTGTGAACGAGCTCTATCTCGGTCGGGTCAAAGGCCCGCGAATCGACCTCGCCACCGACGCGGTCCTGCGTTCCAGCAACGCCAAGGAGTACAGCGCAGCGACGCGCATGTACGGCCTGGTCGAGAACCAC
>JAODMX010000338.1 GCA_025464735.1 Frondihabitans sp.
CCGAACAGTGGCCCTGCGAGAGAAGGGGCCCAGTGATGCAAGGTCGGTCGAGTACTGATCTCACTATCGAATTCGTCGTCCGCGATCGAACCGGTGCGGTTGCCGCTGTCGTGACACCGCACGGCGTCGTCGATGCCGAGTTCGCATCCGCGCAAATTGCTCGCGGCGAGGCGACGTACTTCGCCGGCCCCGATTCCTATGTCCGCGCGCGGGTCCGCTCCATTCCCGCTCTCGGTGGCCCTTACCTCTACGCCAACTGGGACGGCACGCGGCGCAACAACCTGCACGACCTGGCGCGCGGCCTCAAGCGCATCGAAGTCCGGGGCCGCGAAAGTTTCGAGACGCATCAGCGCGGTGAATGGCTCAGCCGCCTGCTCGGGCGCGCCCGCGCCTACCTCGCCGCCTGACCCGGGGCGACACCTTTCCACAGGCTAGGGTTGAGCCATGACGTTTTTTGCGATCTTTCTCGGCATCATCGCCGGGCTGCTGTTCTTGAGCCTGATCGCTCTCCTCATCACGCTCATCGTGATGGCGGTTCGTTCGCGCGGCAAGGCCGTGCGCCCGAACTACCGCGACTGAGCGGTCGCCGTAACCGCTAAACCCTCGCCGTCGGCCTGCGCGGTGGTCCTAGGACCACCGCGACAGCCGACGGCGAGGGTTGTGAGCGCGGGAGCCGCTTACGGCAGGCGGTTCGCCTTGGCCAGGTTGTCGATGAGCTGCTGCTTGTTCTGGCGCACGACGTAGGCCGGGCGGTCGCGCTCGACACGCCAGCTGTCTTTCAACGGGCCGACGTTGACGGTGTCGAAGCCGAACTCGTCGTAGAGCCCCGTGACGAGCGCCGCTGCGTCGTCGAAGTCGCTCGAGGTGGCGAGGGCACGGCGGTCCTCGGATCCGGCGGGCGTGCCGTCGGTCAGGATTTTCACGGCCTCGATGTGGTTGAACCCCTTAGCGACCTTGCTGGTCGGCAAATGGCGCTGCAAGATCTCGGAGACCGTGTCTGTTCCCTCGTCGAGAGCAGCGAAATGCCCGTCTCTCTCGAAGTAATAGTTGTTCGTGTCGATCACGATTTTTCCGGCCAGCGGCTCGACGGGGAGGTCGTCGACGGCCTTGAGAGGCACCGTCACGACGACGAAGTCTCCTGCCGCTCCGGCCTCGGCGGCGGTTGCCGCACGCGCCTTCGGACCGATCTCTGCGACCAGGTCGGTGAGGGTCTCTGGTCCACGGGAATTGCTGATCACGACGTCATAACCGTGAGCCGTGGCCGCCTTGGCGACAGCGCTTCCGATGTGTCCCGCTCCGATGATTCCAATAGTTGTCATGCGGGCTCTAACGCACCGCTCCGTCGAGCCCTTCCCTCATTTCCGTGGGAGAAACCTGTGTGGGTGCGGTTGAGAGGATTCCCAGGCGCAGGATTTTGCTATCGCTGCGGGTCCCGCCTACGGTGGCCTAGTCGTTCATTTCGAACGTCTTTGTCCTCCTTCTGGCGGACACATGCACGGCACTGCATTTCGCCACGGGCTGCCCAGCCTGCAGTGCCGCACCTGACCTCTATCGGCAGGGGTGGGCAGCCCTTCGCGACCCTCCCCACGGGTCGAGACGTTGTTCGGCGACCCCTTGGAGCATCGAACCCTATGAAAACCATCACTCGTCCCCGCGCGCTCTTCGGAGGCGCCGCCCTCGCCGCACTCACCGTGGCAGGGATCGGACTCGCAGCGGCTCCGGCCAACGCCGCCCCCGTCTCCACCTGGCAGGCCCTCGCCCAGTGCGAGAGCGGCGGCAACTGGGCCACCAATACGGGCAACGGCTACTACGGTGGCCTGCAGTTCAGCCAGAGCACGTGGACCGCCAATGGCGGTACCGGGTCGCCGGCTGCTGCCAGCGAGGCGACGCAGATCAGCGTCGCCGAGCGCGTTCTCGCCTCTCAGGGCTGGGGCGCCTGGCCCGCCTGCTCGGCCAAGCTCGGCCTGTCAGGCACCGCGGGTGCGTCCGCCACCACCGCGGCACCCGCGGCCACCACTACGCAGGCTGCTCCGGCAGCTGCTGCGGAGGCGCCGACGTCGACTACGGCCAGGTCGGTCCCGTCGCACGCGGCTCCTGTCGCCACCAGCGGCAAGACCTATACCGTCGCCTCGGGTGACACGCTCAACACCATCGCCGTCAAGCTCGGCATCTCGGGCGGCTGGCAGAAGCTCGCCGACGCCAACACGTCGACGGTCGCGAACCCCAACCTGATCTTCCCCGGTCAGGTTCTGCAGCTCCCGGCCTAGCAGGCGCTGGCTGCTCCAGCCTCGCCTCCCTCGGCTGGAACTGAGACTCCAGAAGGTGCGGCCTTCCCTTCGGGGAGGCCGCACCTTCTGGAGTCTCGTCCGTTTATCGCCGCCACCCTCGCACGCATATTAGTATTTTCAATACGGGTCGCTTCATCGCCGGGCGGCGGCTCCGGGCAAAAGTGAAGCCCAAGACCCGGCAAGGTCTTGGGCTTCGGTTTGGCCTCCGAGTGGAAAGCCAGGGGACAATAACGGTCCCCGAGTCAACTGCTCGGGACCAGTGTAATTCAGACCCACTCTGAATTGCACGCTCCCTTGGTTCCCGCTTCTCGTGTTCGCCGGCGCGCACACTAGGAGGTGGTCTCGATGTCGAATGACAGCGAGGGTCGGCCCAGGAAGACAGTGCCATGGCTGGGGGTCGCGAGCTTGATCGTGACCGCAGCGCGGTTGCTTCTCGACCTGTGGCGTAAGGGCTAGGAGTAAAAGGAGCGCCCCCATCGCGCGCGCGATGGGGGCGTTTCCTGCGTGGTCTGGTAAGGTCTGAAAGAGTCTTTCAGATCGGCGGCGCGCGACGCGCAACGGGAAAAGGGGAACGGCGTGAGTGCGAACGTGAATCGGCCGGTGCTCAGCGACCCGGGTGTGCTCCAAGCGCTCTCGCATCCCGTGCGCCTCGACGTGCTCGACTACCTGATGGCCTCCGGCCCCGCGACGGCATCCGAGTGCGCCCGTGCGGTGGGGGATTCTCCGTCGAACTGCAGCTACCACCTTCGCGTGCTCGGCTCGCACGGCCTCGTCGAGCCGGTCGACTCGTCCGACGGTCGCACCCGGCCGTGGCGCGCGACGATCACCGGCTTCACGATGGACGTGGGCAGCGACGAAGCGTCGGAGGCGGGCGCCGCGGCACTGCTAGCCGCCTCGATGGAACTCGACGCGCATCTCGGCCGTGACTACGTGCGGCACCGCAACGACCTTCCGCCCGAGTGGCGGGCCGTCGACTCCTACGCCAGCTACGGTCTGCGCGTCACGCCGCCCGAGCTGACCGACCTTTTGGCACGACTCGACGCTCTGATCCGCCCGTTCATCGCCCCGACGCGGGGAGACGCTCCGGATGATGCTCGCACCGTCCACCTCTCGGTGGCAGCACTCCCGCGCACCGGATTCGACCGATCGTGACGACGACCGCGACCTCCTGGCTCTCGTCGTCTGCCCTCGCGAGCGGGCCGTTCCGCCGACTCTTCGCGGCCGGCCTGGTCTCCGACCTGGGCGATTGGCTGTTGTTCATCGCGCTTCCCCTGGTGGTTCTCCGACTGAGCGGCTCGGCGCTCGGCACGAGTCTCGCCTTCCTGCTCGAGCTGCTGCCGGCGGTGGTGCTGGCCCCTCTCGTCGCGAGGATCGTCACCCGATTCGAGCGCCGGATCCTGATGGTCGCCGTGACGATCGGCCAGGCTCTGTCGCTCGTGCCGCTCTTCTTCGTCCATGACCGCTCCGATCTGCCGTTGGTTTACCTCGTCATCGTGCTGCAAGCGTCGCTCGGCGCGGTCTTCGAGCCCGCGAAGAACTCCCTCCTGCCCGACCTCGTCGGTGCCGATCGGATCGTGTCGGCTAACGCACTCGTCGGTCTGGGGCAGAATCTCGGCCGTCTCATCGGCGGCCCGCTTGGTGGTGTGCTGCTCGCGTTCGGCGATCTGCGGCTGGTCGCGATCGTCGACGTCTCCACCTATGTCGTGGCGGCCGCCCTCCTCGTCACGCTGCCGTCGCGCCCCGCGGTTGCTCCGGTCGACGGCGCGCCTCCGCGCCTGTCGGGGCTGCTGGCGGACCGAAGGATGCGCGGGGTCTTCCTGGTCGTGTTCGTCAGCTCGATCGCTCAGGGCCTGTTCGTCGTGCTTTTCGTCTTCTTCGTCACCTCCTCGCTGCACGGTTCCGACGCCGACGTCGGTCTGCTTCGAGGTATCCAGGCGGTGGGGGCGATTGCTGCGGGTCTCGTCGTTGGTCTCCTGGCCTCGCGTTTCGACATCCGAAGGCTTGCTGTGGTCGGGGTGGGTGCGTTCGCGCTGATCTCGTTGGTGACCTGGAACCTGCCCGGGGTCACCACCGACCTGTGGCCGTACGTCGTGCTCTTCATCGTCGTGGGGGCGCCGGGGGTCTTGCTCGGTGACGGGCTGGTCGGGATCCTGCAGCTCGGTTCCGAAGAAGGGGAGCGCGGGCACGTCTTCACGGTCCTCGGTGTGGTCCTGGCCGCGGGGCAGGCGATCGGCATGCTCACGGCCGGCCTGCTTCAGGGCGTTGTCGGAACGGTGCCGCTGCTCGAACTGCAGGGGGGAATGTACGTGTTGGCGACGGTCCTGGCCGTCATGACCCTGCCGCGGCTTGGTCTCAGCGGCGGTGTCGCCACAGATAGGGGATGAAGAACGCCAGATTTGCGCTCCCACCCATCCCCGAGCGCATCAGCACTTCCACCTCGTTGTCGAACGTTTCGTCCTCGCCGCGTGAGCACTGCTCCATGAGCAGCCTTGTCTCGTACTTGGCCTGCCGGATGAACTTTCGTGTCTCGTGATCCATGGTTGTCAACGCCTCTCTGCGTCGCGTCCCTCACTGCCAGCGTGTCCGACTTCACTGTCGGTCCGCTACCGCAACCGTACCGCCGTCAGAGGGTTTTCGTATCGTCAGGAATGGCCGTGGATCAACTCGATGATGCGGCTGCTGTGTGTGGGGTAGGTGGCTTGGACCGCGTACCCGTCGTTCTCGAGATCGGCAAGCCCGTACGTGTCCGCCTTGCCTCCGCTGACGTACTCGACGAGCCAGACCCGCGTGACGCCGCGGAACCGCCCCAGGGCCTCCGCCTGCGGCACGGTGTAGGTGCGGTCGTACCAGGTCGAGGAGCGCTGGTAGGGCGTCTCGAGAGTGACGTCGCGGAGCCCGCGGAAGCCCGCCGGGTACGTGTGAAGAGCGAGGCGAGGCCGACGAGATGGTCTCGCGCCGTCGTCGAAGACGATGGCGTCGCCTGCTCGGGCATGGGCGCCGATGGTGCTGCTGATCTCGGCCCAGTCGCTGCCGTTCTTCGCGTAGGGGGTGCGCTGCGCGAGGTAGATCGGTGTGGCGACGGCGACGACTGCAAGGGTGGCGACGACGAGGGTCGGCACGACAACGCGGCGCGGAACGAACCGTGCGATCGTCTCGATGCCCAGGGCCATCAGGATCCCGGCCGCGGGGGCGGAGAACGACATGTACCGCCCCGTGAAATCGTTCTTGACGATGCTTCCGAGCACCAGCACGAGCGCGGGGACGACGAGCCAGGCCACGGCGACGATCGTGAGAGACGGTCCTGTCGAGGGGGCGGCACGGCGTCGACGCCAGACGAAGGCGACGACGGCCACGACGATCAGGAACCAGGCCACGAGGGCGAACGTGGGCGCCGAGAACCAGAGTCCGACCGTCATTGAGGAGAAGGTGATGGTCTCTTGGCCGGCCAGGAAGGCGACCTGCCCGCGTTCCAGGAATCCGAAGACGAGCAGCGGAGACACCGCGACGACGACACTCGCCACGGTGATGGCCCAACGACGGAGCACAGCCCGAGGCGTCCGAGCGCTGAGGAGGATCAGCGCGTGCACGACGACGAAGAGCCCGAAGTAGAGGAAGGCATAGCAGCCGCACGTCATGAGCGCACCGTAGAAGATCCACCAGCGCCGCGAGGAGGCACGGTCGCGCAGGAGGCGGACGAGCGCCCAGGTCGCCCAGGCGGCGTAGGCGGCGCTGAACGCGTAGGCGCGGGTCTCTTCGCCCATGTAGGTGACGCGGGGGAGGACGCAGCAGACGATCCCGGCGATGATGGCGAGTCGAGTTGTCCCGAGCTCACGGACGATGAAGACGACGCCCGCGACGACGAAGCCGACGCCGATGGCCGGTGGCACGCGGACGGAGAACGGTGACGCGCCAAAGGCGTCGATCCAGAAATGCAGGAAGACGTAGTACGAGCCGTGGACGGCATCGACGTGGGTCAGCATCACGAAGAGACTTGACAGCGGCCTCTGGGCCGACATCACGCTTGCCGCCTCGTCACCCCAGAGGGAGGGAATCCAGGATCCGGTGGCGGCGAGAACAGTGGCAACCAGTCCCAGGATCAGCGCCGATCGCCACGGGGCTCGCGTCGAGACACGGCCGACGGTAGTCGTGACGCGCTCGCTCTCCGAGGTCGTGGAACTCATCTGATCGTCTCGCCGCGAGTCATTCCGAGAGCCTAGACGATGCCTTGCGGGCTGGCAGCGGCGCCGTCACCGGGTCGTGCGCCGTGGTGATGAGCGCGCAGGTGGTGCGGATGACCCAATTGCTCGACGGCGGGGAGAAGAACTCGACAGGGGTCGAGGCCGGTTCGCTTGCGCAGGCGCGAGTAGCCGACGCCACCTGCGGCGCGAACTCCGGTCCGTTTGAGCGGCGAGTGCTTGTCGGCACGAACTGAACGGCGATTGCGGTGATCACGACGGCCGCGATGACAGCGCGCGGAACAACGGCCGTCCAGGGGACGCCCGTGAGACGCGCACGTCGCTGCACGGAGGAGGTCACCGCAGCTCGAGGTGCGGCCCGGACGGTGAGGGCAATCACGAGCACCGAGAGCAGTGCCAGGGAGGGAACGACCCCGTAGCGGCTGATCCACGGGCTGGCGAGCTGTGACGGGGTTTCGGTCGCGTACGAGTAGTAGGTTCCGGGGTTCGTCCGCACGGCGATTACCCAGAGCACGACCGAGGCGGCGCCGAGCAGGAAGACCAGGGAGCGCTGCTTTCGCGAACCGTAGACGGCCACCCAGACGATCGCCGCCACGAACGGCAGCAGGCAGGCGATGGCGCCGATGACGCCGAAGCGGACCAGGAAGTGGCCGATGGCGCTCGAACCCGGCAGCCAGATGGTCATGGCGCAGTTGATCAAGTAGCCGTAGGCGGTCGAGGCCCACGAATTCGGTAGCGCTCGCGCGATCTGCCGCGGCAGCAGCAGGGTCGTCGTCACCTGAGCCGCAATGCCGACCAGAGTGAACACTCGCACCGGCATGAGGCTCCGGTCGCGCCAACGCCAGAGAACCAGGGGAGCGAACCACGCCATCTGGATCTCGGAGAGGGCCCCGGCGAGGCCGAGGAGCCCGAGCAGCAAAGCCTCGACGCGGTTGCGCGGTCGATGCAGCAGCAGCCACGGTGCCAGCCAGAGGAAGTACCAGTGCAGGTTGGCAGTGTTCCCGAGGACCTCGTGGGGGCTCGTCGGCACGAGCACCGTCAGGGATGCCAGAGCCACCCGGGCAGGGACGGACGGGACGAGATCTCTTGAGCACACGAGCACGGCGGCGGCCACGCAGGCGACCACGAGGCAGGATCCCGCCGCCATGGAGTGGGCCCATTGGCCGACGGGCACGAAGGTGACGGTCGCCCCCGCGATCAGCCGGGGCACGAATTGGAGGTAGCCGGCGTAGGACTGGAAGAGCGGCATCAAAGCGCCCTGGTGCAGGGCGTCGCTCAGAAAGTCTCGGGAGTCTTCGGCCCACAGGGTGCTCCGCGTGACAGCCGGCAGCCGGAGCCAGGACACGACGGATCCGATGACCACGATCAGTGCAACGATCTCGCGTTCACGAAGTCGGCCGATTCTTAGACGAATCTGAGCAGGTTCGAGTGATTCTCGTTCTACGAGCGCGCTCATCGGCGGGCTCCCGAGGAGGAGAGAAGGCCGAACATGGTTGTCGAAGCCGTGTGCGTGGTGGCAGTGATCGTCATTGCGGTTGTTGTCTGGTTCTCCGTCCAGGCGCTCGCGGAGGTAGCCCGTCGGGAGGCCGACGAGTCAGATGGTTTCGAGGAGTCGGCGGCGGCGGAGTAGCCGTTCACGCGCGGAGATGCGTTCGATGGGGAGAGGCGACTGCGGGCTGCTTTCCGACGGGGGCCAGTGCCGCCGAGAGACCGGTGGCGGCGATGAACTCCGCCAGAGCTTCGGAGTTGTAGGCCACCGGATCCAGGGAAGCCGGAGCGACAGCCCCTCGGAGGTAGGCGCGCATCCCCTCCGCGAGAGCGTCATCGGTCTGCTCGACGACATGGATGCCGCTGTCCGGCAGAACGTCGTGCACCGTTTCGAAGTCCACGGAGACGATCGGGAGGTTCAGCGCCGCCGCCTCGAGGAGCACCATCGGCTGACCTTCGTAACGACTGGAGAGCACGAAGCAGTCGGATGCTTTCATCGCCGGGAGCGGGTTACCCAAGGGGCCATCGATGAACGCCACGTCGTGAAGCCCCAACTCGTCGATCTGCGCCTGGAGCGAATCGCGGAGGCCGCCGTGGCCGATGATCAGGAGTCGAGCCCGGGGCGTGTCTGCGTGAACTAGCGCGAACGCGCGGATGAGCCGAGCCTGGTTCTTCTCGGGGGAGAAGCGGCCGACGGTGACGAACCACGCGGTGTCGCCCTTCGAGTCGAGTCTCGTGGCCCATTCGGGGACGGCAGGTTCTTCGCCCTCCTCGACGGGGAATGGCGTCTCGAGCAGCTTGACTCGTGCTCGTTCCGCATCGCGAGCCGGATCCAGCAGATTGTGCGCGCTCTCGATGACCGGCGGCCACAGCAGGTAGTCGGCGAGCCGACGACTGTTGACCGCCGCGAGGCTCCCGGAGACGGAGACAAGCGAGTCGTACTGCCCATAGAGCGAGAACACCGCGGGAAGGGTGTGCTTCATCGTGGGCTTGCCGCCCACCAGCCGATCGACTTCGGCGACCATGTCGTTGTGCAGCCAGATCGCCGTTTGCGATCCCGGTGCGTGCAGCAGGAACGTCGCCCAGAACGGGCCGTAGCCGCTGAAGTCGATCACGTGATCGAACGTGCTGCTGCCGAAGCAACGCAACCACTCGTCGTCCCAGAGGGCGCGTTGCCGGCGGTCGTCGTGGTGAGCGGTCGGCCGCAGGAGACGCTCGAACATTCGTCGCCGCAGGTGCTCGACCTTGCTGCCGTTCATGCCGCCTTCGCGGGCGAATTGTCGCGCCGTGGATGCGATGCGAGCCTGATTGACGATCAGCTGCCCGGATGCCGTCCGGTTGTAGACGACGGAGACATCGAACCGGTCGTCCGGCAGTGCCTCCAAGAGATTGAGAGCGGACGAGGTGATTCCGTTCGACCAGAGGGCGCCCAGGTGGATCAGGATGCTCGTGCGGTCGCTCGCGGAAACGTCGCGCACCCGGTAGCCGTCGCGGTAGCCGCGGAAGACGACGTCGATCACGCGCTTGGCGCTTGTGCCGATGGCGTCGGAGGCGTACCGGGCCTGCCAGTCGTTCCGGACCATCGCGTGCTTACGCGCCTCGTCCGGGTCGCCCTGCTCGAGGATGTCGGCAGCTACGTCGGCAATCGACGAACGGACGGGGCCGGGAAGTTCGTCGTCTCGGAAGTAGGTCCCCCTCGTCGAGGTGTATGCGTCGGCGTCGGGAGTGAAGAAGACGAGGGGACGTCCCGTCGCCAGGAAGTCGAAGAAGATCGACGAATAGTCGGTCACGAGGACGTCGGTGATGCCGAGCATCACGTTCGTCGGAATGTCGCCGGGCACGAGGATGCGGCGGAGCTCGGTGTTTGCGCGGCTGAACCGCTCCACGATCTGGTGCGTCTTGAGTAGGACGACGTGATCGTCACCGAGAGCGGCCTGAAGGGTCCGAACCTGGTCGAGCAATGTCGCGACGTCGTCCGTGGGGTCGCCAAACGTCGTACCCTTCCACGTCGGTGCGTACAGGACGATCCGTCGATGCCCGAGGTGCATGCCCTGTTGGTCGATACGCCGACGGGTCTGAATGCGCTCGTTCGACGTCACGTCCTGGCGGTCGACCCGGGGGTAGCCCTCCTCGATGATCGCGCCGCGGTAGTGCCCGTCGAGGCGGTAGGCGT
Organism: Frondihabitans sp.; assembly: GCA_025464735.1. The sequence continues at coordinate 10,146 of JAODMX010000338.1, forward strand.
GCCGGTACATCTGCTCCGTCATGAAACGGTTCTGCGCGAGCAGGAAGTCGGCCGAGACGAAGTTCCGGAGAGTGTTGGCCGACTCGAGGGCTCCGCTCGGCATGTCGTAGCCCATGGTCTTCAGCGGCGTACCGTGCCAGGTGTTCAGATACACCTGGCCGGGACGCTTGCTGAACTCCTGCGGAAACGTCGCGTTGTTGATCAGGTACTCGCTCGTCGCCAGGGCGCGGTAGTAAGCGAGTGTGCCACGGCGAACGAACCTGATGCGCTCGTCGTCATCGAACTCGATCTTCGCGGGATGCCGGGGACTACGGTCGTTGACGACCCACACGTGCTCGAAGTGCTGCATGTCGGGTGTCGCGAGGATCTCCCGGAACAGCGCCTCGGGGTTGTCGAGCACGCCGGATCCGGCGAACGCCTCGTAGAGGATCGTGCTGCGTCGAAGAGGGCGCGATCTGAAGTACGCGTGCGCCTCGTAGCGGAGCGCTCGCATCGCCTTTCTCGGGACCTGCCGCAACTTCATGGTCGCCAGTCGACCGGAAGAGCTCACAGAAACATCTAAGAATCACCCAGTGTCGTCGTGATGGCCGTCGCGGCGACAGCGGGTGAACGAGCATCGACGATCCGCCCGAACCCGGCTCGCAGGTGTGCAGGATCACCGGCGCGCGCGTCAGGTCGATCGGATGTCTCCTCCGGCGCCCAGACCAGGGTCGGGGCGTGGGAGTGCTGGAGAAGCGTGAGCCAGAACGGATCCGTACCGACGAGGTCGACGACGAGATCGAAGTGGACGCCGGCGAAGATCCGATGCCATTCGTGGTTCCACATTCGATCAAGGATGGCAACGGTCGCGTGGGCGTCGTCGTGACCGCGGCGGTTCTCGGCCCTGCGCCGGAACCACGCTCGCAGCGGTGTCTCAAGGCGACCCTGGCGGACGAACTGCCGGATCCGGGGGTCGATCCGCGCCTGCGCATCGAGGTACCAGGCCTGCCGGGAGTCTGACAGCACCACCGAGACGTCGACCCCGTCGAGATCGAGACGGTCGAGCAGGTCGATGGCCTCGTCGAGTCGCTTCGCCGAGACCGACGAGGGGAGTGCGGCCAGGAGTCGCTTGCGGCCCGGGTTGCGAGGCTCGTCGGAAGGTCGGGAGTCGCCACCGAAAACGGCGTCGATGACGCGCCGGGCGGCACCGCCGTCGTCGTGCGACGTCAGTTCGCGCCGCATCCTGTCGTGGTTCGCCCCCAGGTCTTCACCGCGGGCCTCGAGACGCAGGATCTCTGTGGCCGTGTCCGCGATCGACCGCACCACCGGTCCCGGCCACGTTTCGGGCTCGAGGTACAGGCCGCGGTAGCCGGTGTAGTCGGCGATGTCCGGGGTGAAGAACACGATCGGTCGCCTCATGACGAGAAAGTCGAAGAACACGCTCGAATAGTCGGTGACGAGGACATCCGACGCGGCGAGCACGAGATTCGTCGGCAGGTCGTTGGGGACGAGGAGGCCCGCGGCGGCCCGTTGGCCGACTGCGAAACGGTGCACGACCTGGTGCGTCTTCAGCAGCACGACGTGGTCGGGGCCGAGCGCCTCCTGCAGCTGGAAGGCGCGCGTGATGAGCTCGGCCGCGTCGTCTTCCGGGGCGACGAACGAGGTGCCCTTCCAGGTCGGTGCCCAGAGGACGACTCTTCGACCGTCGATGTCGAGGCCACGCTCGCGAAGGAGATCGCGAGCCGTCGATGCGGTGCGCTCGCCGCCGTGTTGCCGGTCGATCCGTGGGGACCCGACCTCCAGGATCCGGCCCTCGAAGACGCCGTCGAGACGGTGTGCCCGCCCGAAGAGCGTTGCGGAGGTGTAGTCGTTCGGCGAGACGAGGACGTCGGCGTGGAGGAAGTTCCGCAGCACGTTGGCCACCCTGTAGGCGGGGTCGCCGATGTCGTACCCCATCTTCTTCAGCGGGGTGCCGTGCCAGGTGTTGACGTAGATCTGACCGTCCCGCCGGGCGAACTGTCGGTCGAAGGTGGCGTTGCTGATCAGATACTGCGAGGTGAGGAGTGCCCGCGTGTGGGCGATGCTCCCGGTTGTGACGAACCGGACCCGACGATCGTGCGCGAACTCGGCCTGGATCCTCCGGTTGTCGTTCTCGTCGGAGAGCGACCAGACGTGCCGGAGTCGCGAGTGACGGCTGTCGCGAAGGAGTTCGCGGAAGAGCGCCTCGGGGTTGCAGAGCACGCCGTTGCCGTTGAACGACTCGTAGAACACGGTGTCGCGCCTGAGCGGCGCTGAACGGAAGCGGGCGCGGCGGCTGTCGTCAGAGAGACGGTCGGCACGACGCCGCACGGCCCGCCAGCGCCGCCGGAAGAGCGACGCGGGGGAGACCATGACATGGAATGGTACGCGGTCGACCTAGGCACGAGCTGCCCGCACCTGCTGCTCGCGCGTGCCACTCGCGCGTGCTGCCGCGTTCTGCTGAGAGCAGAATGGACTGGGCCCGGAGGGCTCTGGCTGGTTTGCTGACGGAATGGGAGACACGGTGACCATCGAACCGCTCTGGCGTGAAGTGCTCGGGCGTCGATTGCGCGCCATCCGTCTCGCCCGCGGGGAACGGCTGGTCGAGACGGCCGCTCGGGCCGGGATCTCTCCGCAGTATCTGTCCGAGATCGAGCGTGGCCGCAAGGAGCCCTCAAGCGAGATGGTCGCCGCCATCGCCGGCGCGCTGGGCATCATGCTCGTCGACCTCACCGCTCGGGTCACGGCCGACCTTCGTCGCGGTGCCGTCGTCGTCGACCTGCGCGCGTCCGCCGACGAGTTCACCCTGTTCGCCGGGCCTGACCTCGCGCTCGACTCCGCCGGATCCGACTCCGCCTTCTTCGCCATCGCCGCCTGACCGGAGGCCGCTCGCTCAACCCTCGCCGTCGGCTGTCGCGGTGGTCCTAGGACCACCGCCGCGGCCGGTGGCGAGGGTTTAGCGGTGGGCGGGCACCTACCTCGCCGCCAGGGCCGCGGGCGCAGCGGTCAGGATCGCGTCGATCAGGCCGTAGTCGCGCGCCGCGGCCGCGGTGAAGATGCGGTCGCGGTCGGTGTCTTTGCGCAGGGCGGTGACTGTTTGGCCGGTGTGGCGGGAGAGGAGATCCTCGATGTCGGTTCGGATCCGGACCAGTTCGTCCGCCTGCAGGATCAGGTCGGGGATGGTGCCCCGGCCCTGGCCGGCCGGCTGATGCAGCACGATGCGCGCGTGGGGGAGCGCGGCCCGACGCCCTGGCTCGCCCGACGCGAGGAGGACGGCTCCGGCCGCGATCGCCTCACCGACACAGGTCGTCGCTACCGGCGAGCTGATGAACTGGATCGTGTCGTAGACGGCGAGCATCGCTGACAGGTCGCCGCCCTCGCAGTTGACGTAGAGGTTGATCTCCTGCCCGGGGCTGTTCGACTCGAGGTGCAGGAGCTGCGCGATGAGGGCGTTCGCGACTCCCGCGTCGATGGCGGTGCCGAGGTAGATGATGCGCTCGGTGAGCAGGTGCGAGTAGACATCCATCACCCGGTCGCCGCGCGGGCTCTCGGCGATGACGCTGGGGATCGTGTAGCTCGTCATCGCGCGATCCCGATCCCGACGTGGTGCCGCCTGGCCGGCATCACCTGGTCGAACGAGTCGACGACCTGGTCGATGAAGCCGTAGTCGAGGGCCTCGGTGGCTGAGTACCAGCGGTCGTGGAGGGAGTCCTCGAAGATGCGCTCCATCGACTGGCCTGTGTCTTCGGCGATGAGGCCCAGGGTCGTGTCGCGGGTGTATCGCAGATCCGCCGCCTGCACCTCGACCTCGACGGCGGAACCGCCGATTCCCGCGGATCCCTGGTGCATCAGGATCCGGGAGTGCGGCAGAGCGAACCGCTTCCCCTTCGTCCCCGCCGAGAGCAGGAACTGCCCGGCGCTGCAGGCGAGCCCGACCGCCAGGGTCGACACGTCGCACGGGACGAGGTTCATCACGTCGCGAATGGCGAGCATTGAGGGGACGGACCCGCCGGGCGAGTGGATCCAGAGGGCGATGTCGGTCACGATGTCGTCGGCCGCGAGCGTGAGCAGCTGCGACGTGATCAGCATTCCGTTGTCGTCGTTGAGCACACCGTCGAGGACGACGACCCGCTGGTGCAGGAGTTGCTGCCTGATCTGCTCCGTGAAGAACGGAGGTCTCGTGTCTTCTGTCATGCGGCCAGTCTGCGGAGCGCGAGCGGCGCCTGTCGCGCGGTCCTGCTGAGGGCCGCTCTGCCTGTGGCAGAACCGGGGCCGGAGGCGAGCCGGCTACTGCCCGACGGTCAGCGTGAGGTCGACAGCGTCACCGTGACGCCGACGACGTCGCCCACGTCGATCGATTCGGCGAGCTGCACGGCCTTCTTGACGGGCACGATGTAGGCGCCGTCCTTCGGCCACAGCGACGTGGTGACCTCGGTTTCGCCGATGCGGACTGTGACCGGGATCATGCCCCACCCGTAGGTGACGGCGGCCGCGACCGCGGCGATCTCGGCACTCTCTTCGTCGGGCACCGTCACGAAGTGGAACGGCGCAGGACCTCGCCAGAACCACACCGGCCCGCTGAACTCCAGCTCCATGGCCGCCACCCTACCGCTCCGCTAAACCCTCGCCGTCGGCTGTCGCGGTGGTCCGAGGACCACCGCGACAACCGATGCTGTGGGTTTAGCGACGCCGGAGGCAGGGTCAGGCCTGCGCGGTCGGCCGCACCACGAGGTCGGCACTGTCTCGTTCGATGCTCGACGAGTCGCCATGGATCCAGCGGACCGCCTCGCCGCCGGGCCTGGTGGTGGCGATGCCGAGCATGTTGGCCGACGGGTCGATGCCGGTGACGGAGCGGCCCGGCTTTGCGAGGGTGACGGTCAGGAGGCCGGTGCCGCAGCCGAGATCGATGATGGCGCGCGCATCGAAGTCGTCGGCCAGGGCACGGGTTCGGTCGGTCGCGGCGCGGACCGCGCACCGCCTGCCGCGCGCAATCCAGGCCGGCTTTCCGGTGTGGGCCAATTGACTTCGTGGTCAAGCGACCCGATCGGCAAAGGCGAACCCTTCCAGACGGTCGGCCGCCCCCGGTTCGGGCAGGCGGATAGGTTGAAGGCATGGCTGGGAAGAACGAAATTGCTGTCCGCGACGTCGAAGCGGCGGATGCCGCCGCGTGGGCCGAGCTCTACACCGGCTATCGGGACTTCTACGAGCTGCCCCGCGATGCCGACGCCGTGGCGCGCATCTGGTCGTGGGTGCTCGGACGGCAGCACTCGTTGCGGGGGCTCGTCGTCGTCGGGGAGTCCGGCGAGCTTGTCGCGCTCGCGAATCTGCGCCTGTTCGCGCGTCCCTCTTCCGGAACCCTCGGGCTCTACCTGGACGACCTGTTCACCGCGCCGGCAGCCCGCGGATCGGGCGCCGGCCGTGCGTTGCTCGGACGTGCCGCCGAGATCGCTGCGGAGGAGGGCGCCACCGTCGTGCGCTGGATCACCGCCGCCAGCAACGCGACGGCCCGCCGCCTCTACGATGCCCACGCGACGGCCACCCCCTGGGTGACCTACGACATGCGTCCCGCTGCGCCCGGCTCCTGAGCGTTGCACCCCGTTTCACCCCGTTGCACCCCGTTTCGCCCCTTCGAACCCTCGGCCGCGCTCCCGCCGCTCAGCCCATCCGCACGACGTTGCCGGTTACGCGCCGCCCCGCCTCCGACACGAGGAACGCCACCACATCGGCCACCTCGTGCGGCTCCGCGACGTCGAAGAACGACGGGTTGTCGGCGACGGCGGCCCGGACATCGTCGGTGACCCAGCCGGTGTCGGTCACCGGTGGATGCACGGCGTTCGCCGTGACCCCGAACTGACTCAACTCGAGGCTTGCCGACATCGTGTAGTTGACCAGGGCGGCTTTCGCGGCACCGTACGAGACCTCCTGCGGGAAGCCGTGTTCGCCACCCGAGGTCATCGAGACGATGCGTCCCCACGTGGCGTCCCGCTCCTGGATCCTGCGCGCGAATTCCGAGATCAGGATCGCGCCTGCCCTCGCATCGACGCCGAACTGGCGATCGAAGGTCTCGGCGGAGACGGGCGTCAGGAGCCGACCGACCCAGTCGCGGTCCTTCGGCGCGAAGGTGTCGCGCAGCGACGCAGTCGCGTTGTTGACGAGCACGTCGACGGGCCCGAAGGCCTCTTCGGCTCGATCGAACAGGGTCGGGATGACCGTGGCGTCGAGGAGGTCCGCGGAGATCGCCAGCGCTCGGCCGCCGCGGTCGACGATGCGGGCGGCGACGTCGGATCCGTCGGCGAGATGGGCGTCGCGGAGGCGCTGCGGGGTGCCTTCGTCGGCGGCGGTGTCGAGTTGCAGGTAGGCGAGGACGACGGCGACTCCGTCGTCGGCGAGCCGCTCGGCGACCGCGGCCCCGATGCCGTGGTTGGCCCCCGTGATGACGGCGACGTGAGTCTCAGTCATCCTTCGACTGTAGGGCTCCCGTAGGCGGCGAGTGTCCACAAAACGCTGCCTCTACGCGCGCCAGACAGCAATACGGGGACACTCGCCGGGGGCGGGGCCGGGGGCGGGGGCAAGGGCAGGCGCAAGGGCAGGCGCGGGGCGGGGCAGAGCGGGGGCCGGGCAGCGCGGAGGGTCAGCGGGGCCAGGTCAGCAGCACCGCCACGCCGTTGAAGACGACGTGCGCGATGATCGCGCCCCCGAGTCGCCCGGTCGAGGCTACGAGGCCACCGGCGAACAGGCCGAGCACGAAGGTGCTGGCCAGCGTGAGCGCTGTGGGCGCGGCGGGAGCGACGAGCACGTGCAGCGCGGCGAAGACGAGTGCGGTGACGGCGGCGGCCGTCCAGCGCGAGAGGGGATCGGCGCGGGCAGCGCCCGCGGGTGAGAACGCCGACGTCAGGGCGCCCTGCAGCAGCCCACGGAAGAACAGCTCCTCCACGAGGGGAGCCACGATCACCGGCGCCACCACCATGACGACGAGCAGCGAGGCGGCGGGCGCCCCGCCGAGGGTCGGCGACGCAGCGAGCCCCGTGAAGCCCGTGAGCGCAATCGACGCGACAGTCGCGAGACCCCGCGCGATGAGGCCGGCGGCGCACCCCCAAATCAGGTCACGCCAGGAGAACCACCGAGCGAGGCCGAGCGCGGCCGCAGGGGGCGCCACGGCCGCCGCCGGAGGGCGAGCGGCAGGCCTAAAAGCGGCCCGAAAGGTAGGCCAGACCACTACTGCGACGGCAGCCCCGAGGGGCACCCAGACCGCGAGATAGCCCAGCCACGTCAGCAATGCCGGGCTCCATGCAACCGTGGCGGTGCGGAAGGAGGCGCCCCCAAGGATCCGGCTGGCGACGATTGCGAGGACCAGCCCGAGCATCGCAATCGGCAACCGCCGCGACGATCTGACCCCACCACTCATGTGACCAAAGTAAGGGCACGCAGTGCAATAGCGGTGCCGGGCGTGGCCAGCCTGTGAGAATATGTCGATGTGCCAGCTAGGAACGGGCGCACAGCGGCAGTCAGCCTGGGGCCGCACGAATAGGGAGGCCGAAGCGTGGAGCTTCGCGACTACATCAAGGTGTTGCGCAAAGGGTGGGCACTCATCGTTGTGCTCGCCCTCGTCGGTGTTGCGGCGGCAGCGACCTATTCGATCGTGAAGAAGCCCGTCTACAGTGCTTCGGCGCAGGTGTTCGTGTCGACACAGTCGGGCAGCAGTGTCGCCGATCTCGTGCAGGGATCGACCTTCACGCAGCAGCGTGTCACGACCTACGCCAATCTCGTCACCA
>JAODMX010000361.1 GCA_025464735.1 Frondihabitans sp.
CTCCTTGATATCTCGGACCCCGACCTTCTCTGCCTTCAGCCAGGAGAGGGCGGCGCGCGTCTGCGGCTCGTCGAACGTCACCAATCTGATGAGCGCTCGTTGCAAGTCAGTCGGTGCCTGCGGCCCATGGCGGCGGTACAGCGCTAGTCCGAGGTCATCGAGCACGCCGTCTGTGAGCGCGGAGTCCACGATCGCGCGGTAGACATCTACGAAGTCCTTGATGCCCTGGGGCGTGACGACATACAGCGCCTTTACGGTGGGATCAGCTGCCGACATCGCGCGAAGGTGATGCAGGGCATGGGTCTTGCCCTGGCCATACGGCGCCCAGAGCAGAACGATCCGGGAGCTTTCGACACGCGTCACCGTACGCAGCAGGACCTTGAGCTTCCGCTGCGTGTCCTTGCGGCCTACCCAGACCGGCGCCTGATCGGGAGACGGCACGACGGCAAACGGCCACGCGCGTAGGTTCAAGTGAGCGAGGGCGGTATCGGTCCTGCCAGGGGGCGCGCCTTCCGTGACGTCCGAGGAGCTGGGCGTGCTCATGAGACCTTCCTTGGCTGCGCGATCTTCATGTAGGTGAGCTGTCCCCCTCTGCTGATGGTGAGCCGTACGGCCTTTGGCTGCGCGCGCCTCTGCTCGGTGATTACGTCCACACCTTTCTGGATTTCGAAGTACCGGTCGTGATGGTCGTCGATCATGCGGCCGATCGCTAGAAGGACCACTTCAACGAACGGCGCGAAGCCGAGCCGCGACCGGAGCCGCTCGTACGCTGCGCAGATGTACGACCAGATCTCGTCGGTGTCTGCTGTCGAGCGGTGCTCGCCTCGTGCGCGGAGCCAATCGCCGACCAGCTTCGCGCGGGCATAAGCCTCTGCGGACTCGGCCTCGGCCAGTCCATGAAAGAACTGGGCCTGCCCCGGGTTGAGCCGGTACCGATAGCTCGTGCGGTCGCAGCGCGTGATGAGCCCGAGATCGACGAACGGCTCAAGGCGGAGCGTCGCGAGCTGATCCGGGGGCCGGCCACCTCCCCAGTTCTTGCCTGAGCCACGGCCCTTAGCGATCTCAGTAGCCCATTCCCGCAGTCGTGCGATCGCCTGCCGGTCCGCTCCACTGAGCATCGTCCGCCGGGCCCGATTGGCCAGGTGCTCACACGCGTCCTTGAGCCCAGTGGCGAAGTTCGCGCGCGTCCACTCATCCTGTTCCAGGATCGGGGTGGTGGCCCACGCCGATTGAAGAAAGTCGCCGTCCGCTTCGAGCAGCGCGTAGGCAATGATGAGCTGGGCGCCTGTGGGCAGGAGCAGCAGGTTCGGCTCGCGCGATGACGAGTCGGTGAGCTCTTCGAGGCTGCCTTGGCTGAAGGTCTCCAGCAGCGCGCGGGCGCGATCGGTTCGCGTCAGGTTGCCATCCCGCAGCAGCCTTAGCTGAATGGCGAGTTGTGGGATGTCCTCGATCACCTCATCGGTGATCGCCCCGGTGGCCGAGGGAAGCCGTCCGTCGGAGAGCCACAGGTCCTGCAACTCGACCTGCTCGCCGACTGCAATCCGGTCGGCCGTCCGCAGGTGCCCGTACCGCTTCCAGAGCCGCAGGGACCGGAGGTACGCATCAACGCGATCGACGTCATCGGCGTTGACGGCCACCTGGCGCCGGATGACTTCGCCAAACCGGCGGGTCACCCGGTCCATGTTGGTGATTTCGTCCGATGCACCGAGGCATGCTCCGACCAGCATGCCAGCGCGCTGCATGCTTACTCGGGAGTTCGCGATGAAGGCCAGCGTCACGGCTAGCCCTCGTATCCGCCATGCACCGACGTACGTGGCCTCACGTCCATGAAGAAGGATCGCGCGGCATCGACGCTGGACACGAACGCCTGCCCGATTTGGAGATGCCGGACCGCGTCGGGCATCGACAGCTGGACCCCACGCAGCTGCACGCGCGCGGGCTCCCTCGCCTTGAGATTGCCTAGCACGTTTGCGATGTCCTTGGAAACCGTCAGCGTGTGAGCGATCTGGATGTCGACTTGAGCCATGATCCGCGCGTCGATGGCCGACGGTTGCTGGGTCGTGAAAGCGAGGGACAGGCCGAAATTGCGACCCTCGCGCACGAATCGCAGCAGGATGGCCGAGGCCGCAGTCTTCTTCTCGGACGGAAAGATGTTCTGCGCCTCGTCGATGACCACCCAGGTCTTGGGTGGCGCATGAGCGAGGATCCGGTCGACGCGGGCCGACTCTTCGTCGTCCCCGGCGAACCCAAGCTCTTTGGTCTTCCCCGCCTCGGATGCCTGCGCCCGGGCGAAGAGCAGCTTGCGGATCGTCAGGAAGATTGAGACGAGCCGGACGTCGTCGGGCACCCCCGAGAGCAGCAGGACGGACAGTCGCCCGGGTTGCAGGAGCTCGGTCAGCTCAGTGCCGTCGTTCCCGAACAGCGGGCTGGCCTCGTAGGCCGCCAGGCGCTGACGCAGAGCGCGCAGCGTCTCGCGGGCGTAGTCAACGTTGACCTCTGCATCTTCTCGAACGCACTCGACGAGGTCCTCGATGGTGTAATTGGCGACAGCCGGATAGTCAAGCCCGTCTTGCCCGGTCCAGCCGCGCCGTGTGACCTTGTCCAGGACCAGGCTCAGCAGTTGCCCCATCGGATCCTGCACGGCGTCGACGCCTAGGAGCGAACTCCAGTCGTCAAGTTCCATGTCGCGGGTTCGGATCCGAAACGGCTTAGCGCGCCCGGTGACCCTGTCCTCGTAGCCGGCAGGCACCCATAGGTCGACGTCCAAGTCGACGGGGTCAAGGTCCCATCGCTTGAGCAGTCTCGCCTGCTCGGCGACGTGCGTCGACCGGGCGGTGCCGGCCACCGGGGCGGTCATCCACTGGAAGATGTTGAGGGTGTCGAACAGCAAGGCCGCGCGGTCCTTCGCGATGCTGCTGATCGCTGTGCTCGGACTCGTCGTGCACAGTCCTTCCAGGAACGACCCAAGGGTGAAGCTCTTACCCGAGCCGCGCTTCCCGACAATGCTCAGCACGTGCTCGCGCGAGAGGTCCATCCTGACCTCCTTGGTGGGCCCGGCTTCGGCCAGGCGGCCGAGGTTGACCCAGTCGGTCCCGTTCGAATCGGCGGGCTTGAGGTCGACGAGCCGCTGGCGCTTCGCAAGCGGCGGCTCCACTCGATAGCGCTGGCCCGCCATCAGCTCTGCTCCGGGAAGAGGATCTCCTCGATGAGGTCCTCGCCAATGACATTGCGGCTGCCGCCGTTGTCCTTGCCTTGCCGCCAGGCCGAGACGACGGCCTCTCCCATGCGGTGGATGATCTGGCTGGGAACCTGGTGCCGGGGGTCGTCCTCCGAAATGAACTGTGCGAGCCTGTCGACCGCCTCC
>JAODMX010000365.1 GCA_025464735.1 Frondihabitans sp.
GAGGTCGCCCGCGGCGCTGCGGGCGATCTGGCGGCCCGTGACGGTCGAACCCGTGAACGTCACCTTTCGCGGAACCGAGTGAGTGACCATCGCGGCCCCGAGCGGTTCGGGGCCGGCGACAACGTTGAGCACCCCGTCGGGAAGGACGCCCCGTAGCAGGTTCCCCAGCGCAAGGCTGGAGAGCGGGGTGAACGGCGAGGGCTTCAACACCATTGTGTTGCCCGCGCGCAGCGCCGGCGCGATCTTGAACATAGCGAGCGTGATGGGGAAGTTCCACGGTGTGATCGCGCTGACCACTCCGAGTGGCCGATGTTCCACCGCCTCGAAGCGCACCTCGTCGTCGCGGACGATCTCGTTGGGCATTTCGAAGTCGGCGTAGTAGCGCAGCCAGACGACGGCCGCACCGACTTCGGCCCGTGCCTCGTGGAGGGGCTTTCCCTGCTCGGCGGTGATGATGGACGCCAGCTCCTCCATGGCCTCCTGGACGACATCGGCCGCCTCGCGCAGGGCATCTCGCCGGAACCTGTCGTCCTGCTTCCAGGTCGCAAAAGTCGATTGGGCTGTGGCGAAGACCTCGTCGAGCTGCTCCGGCGTTACTGCTGGAGCTTGTGCGAAGACACGGCCGGTTGCCGGGTTGATGACGTCGAAGGTACCCGCGGTGGGCAGATCACGGCCGTTCGAAGTCGCCGCCTGTGTGAGTGACAGATAGTCGATGAGGGGCACTTTGGCATCCTTGCGTTCGTTGATCGTGGAATAGGTTGGCTTACGACCGAGCGGTGCCACGGTGGCGGCTGTCTTCCTTGGTGTCGTTGCCCTGCCGCTGGAGCGCTTCTCGGTGCAGCTTCCGGGCGTGGTCAATGAGGTCGACCCCGTCGGGCCCCCAGTAGAGCCGCATGACCCGACGCTCATTGTCCGGCTGCTGGGCGGACTTGATGAGGTCCTGGCTGTCCTTGAGTGCCTGTGCGGCGGCGGCGCGGCCCGACTCGTCCAGCCCTGCCTTGGCTTGCAGCCACTCGGGGAAGGTTGCGAGGATCGGGGTCACGAACTGGCGGTAGGTGTCCTGGACGACGTCGACAACGATCTGGTGGGACGGATGCCAGTTGCCCTTTGTGCTCTCTCCGGTGAGCTCCGCGTAATTCTCCATGGTGTCGGGATAGAGGTTCATGGTGTCGTTCAGGCCGAAGAGATCCTCATACCTGTGATACAACCCGTCGAGCTCAGCTATCGAGTTCGGGATCTGATCGCCCGGGGTGCCAACCAGACGCAAATATGCGCCCATCTCACGTACATACTGCTCCCGCTGCTCGTCCGAGAGGGGCCGCGGGCCCGCCTCGCCGTGGTAGGCGAAGTTTTCGTACATCCACAGGATCGCGCACATCTCGGTGATCCCGGCCCACATCGCGTCGCGGGGCTCGGCGGCCGCATACCCGCCAAGCCCCGGGTCTCCGACGTCGATGACGTCGCCCCTGACGTGCCCGTGGATCTTGTGCAGATGCCCCGCCATGTTCTCCGCCGTCGCGGTGTCGCCCAACCACATCGGAGCGTGCATCCCGGAGTTGCGCTGCAAACGGTTGAACAGGTCGAGCATGGTGAGCGTGCCGGCACGTGCCTTGCGGGAGATCGGGTCCGCGTCGCGGACACCCGCGATGATGGGCTTGTACACGCTCTGAAGTGTCAGCTGCGCGACCGGCTCGAAGACGATCGTCGCCGGGTGCAGGAGCACCTCCCAGGTGATCGAGCCCGGACCGAACAACCCATAGTCGGGAGTGCCGTCCGGCTTCAATGAACCACCTGCCGGAACCGGTTCACCGAAACGGCGCCACAGGCGTTCCGTGCCGAGCAGCAAATCTTCCGTGACGACCACAGGCTCCAGCTGCTGCACCTCGTCGTTGGTCGCGCTGTCCATGTCCACCACATTTTCTCTGACCGCATCGTCAGTGTTTACGTACGATTTTCGTCCGTTAAAAGGAGAATAGCGTGCGCAAGTCGGGAGGACAAGTCCCGACGCAGTCGAGCGAAAGGTGCGCCCCGACAGTTGTCGACAGGGCCGATGACTCGGCGAGCTGCGTTCCTCGGGATGGCGGGGATGGCCAGGTGACTCGTGAGTCTGGCAGGAACGTCCCAGGAATCCTCTACGCGCCGACGCCGCTCTGGCCCGGTGCGACAGCACCGATCGCCCTCATCACGAAGTCAACGACACGGTCGCAGTACTTATGAGCTTCTGCCCGTGCTTCCTCGATCCGATCCGGGCGCGTGCGCACCGCGTGAATGAAGGCGGCGCCGGTAAGCAGTTCGATCACGAGGTCCGGGTCGGTGTCTCCGGGGATCTCGCCGCGCTCGATGGCGCGTGCAACCAGACCCGTGGTCTTCGCGTGTGTCGTGTCGATCAGCTGGCTCCGGTAGGCGCCCAGTGCCTCCGGGTTGCCTCGCGACTCCACGTTGAGCCGGGTCAGAGCCATGCCCTCTTCGGACAGCGGAAGCGTGAGCGCCGTGTAGACGACCTCGTGCAGCTGGGAGCGCAGATCCGGGTGCACAGACTCGTCGATAACCACCGAATAGGCGACGAGCGCATCCCGCAGCAGATCCTCCTTCGACATCCATCGCCGATACAGCGCCGGCTTGCCGATTCCAGACTCGGCTGCGACGGCGTCGAACGTAAAGCCCGCAAGGCCGACCCGGCCGTACACGCGCTGTGCGGCCTTCAGTGCACGCGTCTCGATCCCAGGATCACGCGGTCGTCCGCGTGAAGTCTTGGACGGCTGGGGTGCAGGCGTGGATGACTGGGGCATCTGCCTATTCTCGCCGACGCCCCCACAGCCACCGCGGCACGGATCAATAGACGGGGGTTCAAATCCCTCCCGGCGCACCAATCATTCTCGGCCATATGCCATTCAAAACCCCGGTCAGCCGGGTTTTCTTGGCTTCCCCCATCCGCGAGTCTTGGCCTTGCCGCTTGCTCACGACTCGAAGAGCCTCAACCCGGACGCCCTCGCTGCGTTACGACTTCGTCAAAGGAGCCAGGGCACCGTGCTGGAGCCCGTCAATCAACAAGGCGACCATGCGCTGGGTCTGCGCGGTGTCGAGCAAACACAAGCTGGCCACGGCCTGAAGCAGGTCGACGGCATCGACATCGGTACGAATCTGGCCACGAGCAGACGCCCTGTCCAGCAGTGACCCGAGGGCTGGCCTCAGCGGCTCTTGGAAGCAATCGGTCAAGGACTCGTAGCCGCGGGCGTCCGAGTGCATGGCGACCGCCAAACCACGCTTGGTTGCTAGAAGGTCGGTGTAGCGCTCCAGCCAGAGCTCCAGCGCGTCGAGCGGCTCGTGCTCAGCCGCCAAGATCGAAGCAGCATCAGCGCACGCGTCGAGCTCGTGGCGGAAGACGGCCGCGACCAGATCGCCGCGCTGCGGGAAATGGCGATAGACGGTCCCCACACCGACACCTGCCCGCGCAGCTATTTCCCGCACCGGCGCTTCTACACCGCTTGTAGCGAACGCCACCTTCGCTGCTTCAAGCAGCGCTTCGATGTTGTGCCTGGCATCGGCCCTTACCGCCCGCGGCGCGCGCGTCGTCGTGTCGGTCTGGGCGACCACAGTGCTCCCTTCTTGCCTAACTGGAACAGTGTTCGATATAGTCTCCATACCGGAGCATTGATCCGGATGTACAGGCGGAACACGGTTCCGATTGATCAATCGTAGTGCGCCGCCACGATCCCCGCCACCCACCCTCGCCGCTGAACGGAGAACCATGGCGATTCGCATACTCGACTGCGTCAGGATTGAGGACGGCGCCACTCAGCGTCACAACACTCGGCGGCCAGGACGATGACCGTCGACGCCGCCACGGTCCGTGCGCTCGCACTTGGACCGGAGTCAACTCGAGCCGATCACACGATCGATATCACGACCCGAGGTGCACGCACTGGCTTGTCTCGCCGCATCGAGGTCTGGTTCCATCGCGTCGACGGTCGATGGTTCTTGACGGGCGTGCCGGGTCCGCGTAACTGGTACGCAAACATTCTTGCGCACCCACGCTTCATCGTGCATCTCAAACACGGCGTGCGGGTTGACCTGCCCGCGACCGGGCTGGCCATCGTCGACCCGACGGAACGTCGGCACGTTTTCACCGAGGTGCTCAAAATGCAGGACCGGCCCCAGACAGGCGGGAGGGGGCCTCGCCAATACCTAAAGGATTGGCTCGCGGGCAGCCCGCTTGTCGAGATCGTCTTCGACGACGAAGAATTGCGGGTAGCCGCCTCGACCACGACGAATGAGACGGGTACGTGAGCTCGGAGCCGTCGGCCGAGCTGGCACGGCGGCGATTCCGCTTAACCGGTGACCCGCATCCCGTGTGGTCGAGCACCGAAGAAATCGCCGTCTGAGGCGGTATCACCGGCGCCGATCGATACACGCTGCTGATTTGCACGCCTCTCTCCCCCTTGGTGACAGGTCGACGGTTTCGTCGAGTCCTCCGCTCTGCCTCGGGAATCCGAGGCCCGGGCCGCGATGCGGTTCCGGCCTTTCGTCGTTTCCGGGCAGGACTTCGTCTATACCACCCGGGTCGCGAGGTTCTTGTCCGCCATCACCGGTCGCCGACCTGCGCAAGACGCTGCGCTCGCGGGGCGCGCGCCGACGAGCAAGCGGTCGGCGCGCGCGTAACGCTATCTACTGCGGGTGACTTCAGGCTCGGCAGCCTTCGTCACCAGGGCCTCGTCCTCAACCTCGGCCTGCTCGCTCAGGAGTTCCGCCGCGGCAAGCTCGTCCTTTGCCGCGACTTTATCGAAGCCATGCAGCGCGGGGTAGCGGTACTTCCCAAGGAACAGGATTGTGATTCCCCCCGCGGCCATCATCAGCCCGAAGAGCGGGAATACCGACTGGTAGGTCCCGAACGTGTCGTAGGCGAGGCTGAACACCAAGGGTCCGAAGGCCGACGCGATGATGAACGGACCCTGGATCCACCCAATGATCTGGCCGAAGTTTCGGGTGCCGAGGTATCGCGTAATGAAGAAGGCAATCAAGTCATTCTCGACGCCGAGCGCGATCCCGATGACGAAAACTGCAACTGCGACCGCAATGAATGGCGGGCTCACGTACAGGATTGAGAGTCCGACCACAGGGAACAACAGGACAACGCATCCAAGTATGCGGCCGGAGATCCGGTCAATCAGGAACCCTCCAACAACCCGACCGACCAGGCTGGAAAGTCCCAGGATGGTGAGGAGGAGTGCTGCCTGGGCGGGAGCGATACCCTGGTCGACCATCATCGGGACAATGTTGATCTGAAGGCCAATGATGGCAACGCCAGCCGTCCCGAGCGAGAGAGCGATCATCCAGAAGTGCCGACCACGTACTGCCTGCTTGAGAGTAAGACCGGGGAGCTCGAGATTCACCACAGTCTTTTCTTCTGTGACCTCTTTCACCAGCCGACCGCGGACTGAGCGCTCAGCTCGCACCCTCACCAGCAGGGAAATGACCACCGTCGCAACGATGACCACGAGAATCGCAAGAGCCGGGTACGCGCCCCGCCATCCCAGCGATGCGATGAGCGCAACCGCAAGAAGGGGGATGGTCGCCTGACCTAGTCCCACGAATCCAGCCATCGTGCCGATGGCGACTCCGCGCTTGTTGTCGAACCAGCTCACGACCGCCTTGCTGAAAGGGATGCTCGTTCCCCCGCCCAGTAAGCCCATCATGAAGAAGCAGAAGTAGTAGAACCACATTGCGCCCGGCTGAAGCGTTCCCATTAATGCGAGGAATATCGCAAAGCCGATGAAGCTCGGAATGGTGATGTATCGAATGGCGAATCGATCGAGCAGTCTGCCGACGATGACAATACCGATAGCCATGCCGATAGCCCCAAAGGAGAAGCCGGACGTAACCTCGGTGCGGGTCCATCCGTTCTCCGCGGTAATCGGAATGATGAACAGGCCGAGAGTTCCCAACGCCACCGGCCCGGGCGCAAACATCGCCGCGATACCGCCGCCGATGACTACCCACCATGGGGAGCGCATCTTGCGCTTTGGTGTGGGTGCTGTGCTGACATTCATTTGGTGCTCCTCATTGAGTTGAAATGACTGAACTGGCGATAGCAATGTCGAAGCAGTTCGCGACGACCCGTTGTGCGGCGCCTCAGGCTCTTGGCCTCGTTGGTCCCGCAATTGCCTGCAGCTTTGGTAGAGCTGTAGAAGTCCCCACGGCCGGAAGTACCCGTCACCGTGGACGTGTTGGAGAGCTGGCCGAAGGTCAGCTGCTTAGGCGCACCGGCAAGGACGTGAGCTGGTTGATGAACGTGCTCCAGCCGCGCTTGGGTTCCCCCCCCAGTTCGAAATGCAAGTCACGCCGCGCCATTTCTTCGAACAGGATGCGCGCCTCCAGTCGGGCCAGCGCCTGACCGATGCAGCGGTGCGGGCCGCTGCCGAACGAGAGGTGCTCCGAGCCGTTGGCGCGGCCGGGCACGAAGCGATGCGGCTCGTCGAAGACCTCAGGGTCCCGGCTGGCAGCAGCGAACATCATGTGCATGACGTCGCCTTCCTTGATCTGCTCGCCAGCGAACTCCAGGTCACGAGTCGCCGTCCTCGCGAAGTTCATCGCGGGGCTGATCATCCGCAGGAACTCCTCGATCAGCGGGTCGGCGCCGTCGGTTGCCATGGTCGAGTAGAACGCGTCGCTCACCTCGGGGTCTTCCACCATCATCCGCATCGCCTGCCCCATCAGGGTGTGAGTCGTCTCGAACCCGGCGATCATGAGACCCATGCAATAGAGGAGGAACTCGCTCATCGAGATCTCTTCGCGCTCGACGCTACCGGCAAGCTCCGAGATCATGTCGTCCTTCGGATCGCGAAGCTTCTCCTCGCGAAGGGCAGCCGCGTAGGCCAAGGTCTGCTGCATGATCTCTCGACCGCGAGCCTCGTGGCCCTCTCCCATGTGGAACATGCCGTTGGCCCACTCGACGATCTTGTGGCGCTCGTCGTTCGGAACACCCATGACCCTGGCGATAACGCGCGCAGGAATGAGAACGGCGATCTCCGCCACCCAGTCGAACTCCTTCTTCGCCACGGCTCCGTCGAGCGCCTCGACGACGATCTCGCGCACCCACTCATCGAAGTTGGCCACCACGCGCGGGCCGAAAGAGCGCGCGGCAGCCCGTCGTACACGGCTGTGCACGGGCGGGTCCATAAAGAAGATGAGGTCGCGGCTCGGGTTCGTCTCGGGGTCGAGACCCATTCCCGGGTGGTTGGCGCCACGCGTCGACGTGAACGTGTCAGGGTCAGCCTCAACTTCAAGAATGTCGGCCCGACGGGTGAGCACCCAGAACCCGCCGTTCGGTAGGCCCGCACCCTCCTGCCAGTAAAGGCCGGGGCGCTCGCGGATTTGGTCGAGCGCGTCGTGCGGGACGCCCTCGACGAACGTGGACGGGTTGCTGAGATCGGGAATCAGCTGCTCTGTTTCGGTACTCATCGTTGGTCTCCACGTCGATCGCGATTCGTCACCGCGACCCCCGTCTACGATGACCAGCCGGTGCGATGCATCGGCTGAACTCGAATGTACTGCGGGTGGGCGCCGAAATCAACCAAATAGATGAACAGTGAGGCGCTCGACTTTCCAACTAGTTGTTTGATAGCTTGATTGCTGGTCCGTGGCTTGCGCGGAACCTCATCGCTGAGGGCTCCCCCAGCCGCACGGAAGGTTGTACATGTCGGAGTTTCCTACTACCGAAGCCATTGCGGCGGAGCTCTGGAGTGCCCTAGGGGGTGCGGCACCCCTCCTTCAGCGCACCTCATTCCAGGGTGTCGGTGCCTTCCGCTCGAAGTTTGCCGTGACGGATCTCGCCGCTGCGGTCTTTGGCGTATGCGGCCTCGCGCTCAGCGAGCTGGTGGAACTCGCTGACGGCGGGACGCCGAAGGTTCGTGTCGACCGTCCAATGTCGAGCCAATGGTTCGATCTCCCAGGGGGACCGTCCAAGCGCCTGACCGATGCCGCATTGCCAACAGGGTTCAAGAGCCACTGGATGATCGAGTTCCCTACACGCGATGACCGTTGGCTTCGGGTACAGGGCGGCAGGCCCACCCTCAGGGCACGCATGACTCGCGCCCTTGGCACATCGGAGGATCACGCCGAGATCGCTGCGGCTATCCGGCAGTACGACGCTGACGATGTCGAGGCATTCCTCGTCGAGGCCGGCGCTGCGGTCGCCGCAAGCCGAAGCGGAGCAGAGTGGGCCGCCCACGAGCAGGGTATCGCGGTGGCGGCCGAGCCGATCGTTGACGTCAAGGAGCGCCCCGACACCGTTCCCTGGGCGTGGAGCCCGGTCCCCGGACGTCCGCTCGCCGGAATTAGAGTGCTAGATCTCACCCGGGTCGCCGCGGGCCCCCTAGCGACGCGGTTTCTCGCGGCGGCGGGAGCCGATGTGCTCCGAATCGACGCTCCCGGATCCGACGAGGGCACGATAGCGACAACCGGCAACGATTTGGGCCTAGGGAAACGCTGGGCATTCCTGGACATCCGAACGCCCGCTGGGAAGGCGACGTTCCTGCGCCTCCTGTCGGAGGCCGACCTGTTCATACACACGTACCGTCCGGGCGCGATCGATTCCCTCGTGAGTCCCGAGGAGCGGGAGGCCGCCAATCCGGGACTGGTCGAGGTCGCGATGGACGCATACGGGTGGACGGGACCGTGGAAGGGCCGCCGCGGCTTCGACACCCTCGTCCAGTTCAGTTCGGGCCTCGCCAACGACACGACAGAATGGTCCCTCGCCGACCCCGACCGCCGAATCCCGATCAACGCGCTTGGCCTCCAGGTGGATGCGAGCCGCCCGCGTCATCTCTCGGTCGAGGCTCTCGATCTGGCGACCGGCTACCAGGTGGCGGCCGCGGCCATCCGCGGGATCACCCGCCGGCTAACCACGGGTCGTGGCTCGGTCTCGCGCCTCTCGCTGGCCAGGACCGCGGCTCTGCTCGCCCGGACCCGCGCGGACGAGGGTGAGGAGCTGATCCGGATTCCTCTCGACGGTCCTTTCGATCCCCAGATCTATGCGGCTGCTGGCGCTCCCGTGAACCGGATTGCCTTTCCATTAACGATCGATGGGAATGCGCTGTTCTGGGAGCGGCCGGCGGAGGCGGCCGGGGCGTCGACTCCGATGTGGCCGGGGGAGCGGTGACCGTCCTGTCACGCCATACGACGCGGAGGCGTGTCGTACGCTGTCTTTCATGAACAACTTCGCTCGTCCTCGTGCCGCGGAGGACGTGGACCCTAACTCACGCCAGGCACGCATTTTGCAGGCGGCTATCGAGGAGTTCGCGTCCGTAGGATTCACCGGCGCGCGCGTCGACCGCATCGCCGATGCCTCGGGCTGCAGCAAGCAGCTCATCTACTACTACTACAAGCACAAGGCAGGACTCTGGGACGCCGTCCTATTGGCGATGACCGAGAACGCGCCGACCGATTGGCTGGTGGTCGACGACGAGCTGAGCGGTTCGATCCGTCATCAGGTATACGTCACGGGATCCACTCGGGTCTGGACTAACCTCCTCGCCTGGGAGGGAGCCGAGCTAGCTCCGGGTAGCACGCCTGCCCTCGCGGAGACGCGCCGTGCGGTCTGGGAGAGGCGCATCGCGCAGGTGGAGCACTCGAAGGCTGTCGGCAACATCGATCCGCGCTTCGACTCGGAGATGCTGGTGTTGGCCCTCTCGATGATCACGGCCGCGCCCCAGACACTCCGGCAGAACACCAAGCTCATCACCGGCGAAGAGCCAGCGTCGCAGGAGTTCGCCGACCGCATGACTACCTTCCTCGACCTGCTCTTCACTCACCTTCGGCCCGCCTCCGACTGAGAACCTCATCTTGCGCTGTCGAAATCGCTTTCGACTAGTTGTCGCAGTGCGAGAGAGGCGATCATCATGCGGCGCGGACGGCTCCCGGGATCTACATGGTCGTCCGGAGCCACCTCAGGTCGCCCGTGAAGAGCGACAAGGCGATCCACTGCCCGATCGAGCTGAGCGCGTCGGCCGTCCCCTGTCGATCGCGGTCCAGGAACCATGCGAGCGGGTCGTCCTCACCGATCACGATTCGGCCACCGCCAGCCAAGTGGCTTTGGTCTCGGTGTATTCGTCGAGCGCGTCGATCCCCTGCTCCCTGCCGAGGCCGCTCATCTTCATGCCGCCAAACGGGACGTTCGGTGAGAACACGCGCCAGGTATTGATCCAAATCGTCCCAGCCTGCAGTTGGCGGGAGACCCGGTGTGCGCGGTCGACATTCTGGGTCCATAGGCCGGCGACCAGACCGAAGGGAATGTCGTTGGCGATACGGATTGCCTCCTCCTCGGTGGAGAACCGAATCACCGCGCCAACAGGCCCAAATATCTCCTCTTGAACAAGTCGGGCGTGTGGGTCGTCGGTGGCGAAGATGGTCGGCTGTACAAAGAAGCCACTCTCGACGCCGTCAATCTCATTGGCCCGCTGGCCACCGGCCAATAGGGTGTGGCCCTCCTCCGCCGCCAGGTCGAGATAGCTGCACACCTTCGCAAAGTGAGGGCCCGAGGCTAGCGGGCCGACGATGACGGTGGGATCCAGCGGGTCGCCGATCCTCACTTTCGCCAGCTCAATCTTCAGCCGTACGACGACTTCTTCGTACACTTCATCGGCGATCAGCAGCCGCGATCCTGCGTTACAGGCTTGACCTGTCCCAGCAATAATCCCGGTGAGCAGGCCGGGGACGGCGCGATCGAGGTCAGCGTCGGCGAAGACGATGTTCGGCCCCTTGCCGCCGAGCTCGAGGGTCGTGCGGAGCAGTCGGTCGGCCGCCGACCTGGCGATCAACTTGCCGACCGCCGTGGAGCCGGTGAACGCGATCTTGTCGATGTCCGGGTCGTCGGCCAGAAGCCGCCCGCTCTCGCCGGCGCCCGTGACGACGTTGATCACGCCCGCCGGGATGCCTGCCTCGATGCCCAGTCGGGCTAGTAGCAAGGTGGAGACCGGCGTGACCTCGGACGGCTTCACCACCACTGTGTTGCCGGTGGCGAGGGCCGGGAAGAGCTTCCAGGCGAGCAGAGCCAGCGGGTTGTTCCATGGAGCGATCGCGGCGACCACCCCGAGCGGTTCGCGCCGGGTCCACGCCTCGTATCCAGGGAAGAAGGGCTCGACGACCACGCCGTGCGACGACATCGCGAGGTGCCCGAAGTAGTCGGCAGACATGGCAGCCGAACCGGCGGCGTGGCCCATCTCGGTGATCGTCTTGCCGTTCTCATGGACCTGCAGTCGCGCGAGTTCTCCGGCGTGCTCCCGAATCAGGCGGGCCCAGGCGTCGAGGATCCCGACGCGTTGGATGAGCGCAGTGCGGCTCCATCCCGGGAACGCAGCACGGGCCGCGGCGACCGCGGCGCGGACGTCCGCCGCACCGGCGACTGGCACATGCCCCCATTCGAGTTCGTCGAACGGGTCAA